>JBEKLS010000006.1:0-56956 GCA_050010075.1 Binatus sp. (SeqCode)
CCTCCGGCGAATGGATTCTGGTCGCTGACGATGTACAACGCGGAGTACTTCTTCGTGGACAATCCCCTCAACCGCTACACGCTGAGCGCACGCAACAAGCTCAAGAAGAACGCGGACGGTTCAGTCGACCTCTACCTGCAAAACGAAAACCCGGGCAAGGGCAAGGAGTCCAATTGGCTGCCGGCTCCTGCGGACAAGTTCATCCTGATGCTGCGATTGTACTGGCCTAAGGAGACCCCTCCCTCGCTGCTGGACGGCACCTGGACGATTCCGGGGGTGACGGTCGCTAAATAATTGCAATGCGAGCGAGGCCCTGAAAATATTCGGCGCGCGCTCGCAACTCGCGGGGCGCGTACTCCGGCAACACTCTGACCCCTTCTGTTGCCGCTCGCCGGAGATCTCAATGCCACTGGCCGCCACGAAGCTTTGCATATAGGGTTCTCGAGTTCCCAAGGCAAGGAGAATCGCTGCAATGTTTCTATCCCGTCGGTTGCTTGTTCTGGTCGCGCTCGTCTTCGGATTGGCATTGAGCGCTACCGCCGGTGCGGCAGATACCACTCCAGACGAAGCTCGCGCCATCGCGAAGGAGGCCTATATCTACGGCTTCCCGTTGGTCGATAACTATCGTTGCGAGTACTCATACTTCGTGGATCGTCAGGATCCCGATTTCAAGGCACCCTGGAATCATATCGCCAATATCCCGCGGGTCTTTACGCCGGCTGATACTGCAGTTCAAACGCCCAACTCGGACACCCCTTACTCCTGGCTCGGTCTCGATTTGCGCACGGAACCCATCGTCCTCACCTTGCCGCCGATTGAAAAGGAGCGCTACTACAGCGTTCAGCTTACCGACGCGTACACGTTCAATTTTGCATATCTCGGCAGCCGTACCACTGGCAACGGCGGCGGCAGCTACCTCATCGCCGGACCGAATTGGAAAGGCCAGAAGCCCAAGGGCATCCAAAAAGTGATTCGCTCCGAGACGGAGTTGATAATCGTAATCTATCGAACGCAGTTGTTCAGTCCGGCAGACATCGACAACGTGAAAAAAGTGCAAGCCGGTTACAAGGTACAAACGCTGTCTGAGTTCTCGGGCACTGCCGCACCCAAGGCCGCGCCGGGCATTGATTTCATCAAGCCGCTCACCGTCGATGGACAGAAGACTTCATTGCAATTCTTCAACATCGTGAACTTCGTGCTTCAATTTTGCCCGACAGTCCCATCCGAAAAAGCGCTTAGAGCGCGTTTCGCCAAGATCGGCGTTGGCGCGGGAAAGACCTTTGACCCCGATAAGCTGACCCCCGAAATGAAGACGGCAATCGAGCAGGGCAGGGCCGATGCCTACGCCGACTTTGCTGGAGGCGTGAAGCAACTCAATGACGGCAGCTTGACGTCAGGGGATCTCTTTGGGACACGCCAATCTATGAAGAACAATTATCTGAACCGGTGGCTCGGGACCATCGGTATCTATGGCAACTCGAAGCAGGAGGCGATGTATCCGATCTATAGGGTTGATGCCGACGGACAAAACCTGAGCGGTGCCAACCGCTACACGATCCGCTTTGCGCCAGGCCAACTGCCGCCCGTCAATGCGTTCTGGTCGTTGACGATGTATAACCTTCCGCAGAGTCTGCTCGTAGCCAATCCCATCAATCGTTACCTGATCAACTCACCGATGCTGCCGCAGCTCCATCGTGACGCAGACGGCGGACTGACGCTGCTGATCCAGAACGAATCCCCGGGCAAGGACAAGGAAGCCAACTGGCTGCCCGCGCCGAAGGGACCGTTTGCAATGTATATGCGCCTCTACTGGCCGAAAGAAGCAGCCCTCGATGGCCAATGGATCGCTCCGAAGCTGAACAAGACGCAGTGATCAACAAACTAGCAATTCCGCTCCACCGGTTCTTTGAGGAGATTCGTGATGAAGTCTTTTAGCCGTATCGTTCTGTGTCTGCTCTCGCTGGTGGTCGTTGCCGGGTGCGCTTCGACCAACGTCACCCAACAAACACCGATGAGCAGCCCCGGGCTCGCGCGGCCAAATCGGATCTGGGTGTACAACTTCGTCGCCAACCCTGCAGACATGCCGGCTAATTCCTCGATCAGAAATGACGTCGGATCGCCCAGCACGCCACCGACGGCCGCGGAAATCCAGGAAGGCCGTCAGCTCGGCGCGCTTATCGCGCAGGAGCTGGTCGCGGACATCAACGCGATGGGCCTCTCCGCAGTGCAGGCCGGCCCGGGATCGTCGCCGCAAGTCGGTGACGGCGTAATCCGCGGTTATCTGGTCTCGATGCAGGGGGGCAGCACGGGCAGCATGGTCCAGCGTTTCGTGATCGGATTCGGCGCCGGGACTTCGGAGATGGATACTGTCGTTGAAGGCTACGCGGTCACGCCGCAAGGCTGGCGCAAACTCGGGTCAGGAACGCTTACCTCTTCCGGAAACAAAACCCCCGGAATGGTCGTGCCCGCCGCGGTGGCGATTGCTACCGCCAACCCGATCGGCCTTATCGTTGTCGGCGGGGCGAAAATCTATGGCGAAGCGAGCGGCAGGAGCGGGCTAGAGGGTAGGGCCAAAGCGACCGCCGACGAAATCGCAGAACAGCTCAGAATCAGATTCCAGGATCGCGGCTGGATCCAGTGAGCGAAGGGGAATTTTATCGCAAGAAACGAACTTTTAAGTAGATCGCGCTGACGATCAGTTGCACAAGCATCGCCGGAATCCCGTATCGCGCGAACTCGACGTAACGCAGCGGGCGTCCTTCGCGCAGACAGATACCCGCCGCAATGATGTTCGACGATGCGCCGAACATCGTCGCGTTCCCGCCCAGCGTCGCGCCAAACATCATCGCGTAGAACAAAGGCAGCACCCGCACCGGAACCTGCCCCGATCCAGCCACGAGCTGCGCCGCCGTCGCCCAACCTTGGCTCACCGCATACTGGCGAACGATAGGCACCATCGCCACCACCAGCGGAATGTTCGGAATCGTACTTGAGAGTATTCCTACAGTTGAAAGTATGATCACCGAGGCGGATGAAATTTCGCTGCCAAATACGTCGCGCAGGCCTGAACCCACCGCGGCGATCACGCCAGTGGTGTCGAGTGCGCCGACCATCACAAAAATACAAATGAAAAAGAGTAGCGTCCCCCAATCGACATCCGACAGGATGCCGGAGACCGTGTCGATGCCGCTCAGGTAGATCGTGAGAAGCAGAAGAGACGCCCCGACGATCGCCGCTCCGGGCGGGCCGAGGTGGACCGGCAGGCTTTCACCAACGACGAACAACGTCACCATCAGCGCTAAAACTATTAGCCCGATGATGAGCACGCCGACGTGCTCTATCTTTGGTATCACAACATCCTCGACCGGTGCCCTCGTGCGCCAGATCGAACGAAACAGGATCGGGAGCATCATAGCCAGTGCGATCAGAGACAGCAGCCCGCCGGGGCTTAGGTAATACAAATAGCTGGCGAAGCTTATATGTATCGAGTTGCCAACGATGAAAGTCGCCGGATCGCCCACTAGGGTCAGCAATCCCGAAGCGTTGGCGACAAAGACCAGTAGAATGATCGGCGGCACGAAATCGATTCCCATCTTGTGGCATACCCGGATTAGCAAGGGCGCAAACAGGATGACGACCGTGGCATTGGGGAGGATCGCGCAGATCGGTGCGGTCAAGGCAATTATCGACAGTAACAGCAGTCGGCCGTCGCCGCGGACCAATCGCAGTACTCGCGCGCCGAGATAGTCGAAAATTCCAGTCGGAATCAGCGCGCGCGCCACAACCATACCTCCGAAAAAGAGGCCAATTGTGTCGAAGCCGGTGTTGATGCTCGAAACTGCCGTCTGCTGAGAGACGATACCGAGAACTCTCAGCAGCACTGCACCCAGCAAACCTGCGACCACGAGGTCAAGCCAGTTGAGTGCAATTGCTAATATTACGGCGGCGAAAGTCAGCGCGGCGATGATCGCGGGGAAGTTTGACGCGCCAAACATAAAAGAAGCAATGGACTATCACCCCGAGTGATCGCGAGACAAGCGCAGACGGTCGTCTTCTCTCTTTGCGAGTACGTTGAGGAGCGAAGCAGAGCGTCGCCGCGTGCTAGAGGAGCGTCAATTGCGGCGGCGATAAGGCTCTGGCGGAACTGGGCGCGCCGGAGATTGATCCGTTCTCGTTGGTTATCCGCTCAGCGATGGTCACGGTTGGAGACTCAGCTCAACGCGATCGCCGTATATCGTATTTATGGAGTCTCTTCGCGGTTGAACGCTGGAATCACCTTCGATGCGAACAACTCGAGATGCGGCTGGATCCAGCTTGGCGGCAATCCAGGCGGTAAGGTCCAGGAATAGTAGTGAGTAATTGGAACTGCATTGATGTAATCGCGGATAAGCTTGATTGCCCTGTCTGGCTCAAGCACTAAGAGTTGATTGCTTTTGCGCAGACCTTCGCGATCGCGCAAATAGGGGAGCTTGATCGTCTGGCCGGACTTTGCCGACCAGGCTGCAAACTCCTTCTCAGACCATGCCATGTAGTTGTCGTTCTGGTAGATAATGTGGTCCGCTGCCTCGTTCCAGGTCTTCTCCGGATCGTTGGAAACAATTAACCATTGATGACCGCCTGCGAACCTGATGTTGTCGGCCGGCTTTCCTTGATTTTGCAGTTCTGCGATGTAGCTGTTGTAGACGCCGCGATCAGCCCTTGGCGTGATAAAGCCATCGCCATACCGGGCGCCACGGCGCAACGCTGCGGGCGTGAAGCCACCGATCCAAATCGGCGGGTGCGGCTTCTGTATCGGCTCGGGCGTAACCTTTACATTGTTAACCTCGAAGAATTTGCCCTTGAAGGTTACTGTCTCGCCGCCGAGTAAGCGGCGAACAATCCCGAGCGCCTCGTTAGTGCGGCTCCCGCGCTCTTTGTGTGGAACCGCGAAACCTTCGAACTCCTCGTCCTTGTAGCCGGCTCCAACGCCGAGTTCGAAACGACCTCCGGAAATGACGTCGACGACGGCGACATCTTCTGCCAAGCGCACAGGATTGTGGAACGGCATCAACAGAACGCCGAGCGCGATACGAATTTTTTTGGTGCGCGCCGCGATCGCGGCGGCTGCTGGAAGCGTCGAGGGCAGATAACCGTCGTCGATGAAGTGATGCTCCGAAAGCCACACGTCGTCAAATCCGCTGTTTTCACCCCATGCGATTTGATCGAGAATTTCGCGGTAGAGGCGGTCCGAAGGTTGACGCCATCGTGGAGGGTTGCGGAAGTCGTAGTAGAGACCGAAGCGGACTTTTTGATCCTTAGCATCTACCATATTTCACCTATTATTGCGATGTAATGTAAATGCGATTTACATTCACATTCGGGCATGCTACCGTTCCGATAGGATTGGAGCAAGAGCAAGGATGGAGCGCGCGAAAAACCTCTCGACCTTCGAAGCGTCGCCCCACGTTCTCAGGCCGCAACAGCGACGCAGCCGAGCCGCGCTCGCCAGAATCGTGAAGGCCGCCGAGAAGCTGCTGAGGAAAAGCGGCCCGGACGATTTTTCCATGGCCGCGGTGGCGCAGGCCGCCGGCATGCCCATTGGGAATATTTATCGCCGCTTTCGCGGCAAGGATGAACTTATCCAGGCGATCAAGCTGGATGCGATCGTGCGGATCGAGAATGTGGTGACGGAGCGCCTGTCAGGTGAACGGTTCCCAGACATCCCGAGCTTGATCCGTGGCATCGTCGGCGCGGTGACCGAAGCTTATTCGCGTGATCAAGGCTTGCATCGCCTTCTCTTCGATCGAAGCAGTTGCGATCCCGTTCTTACCGAGGTCGGTTCGAACGGTCGCCGGCGAATCTTCGAGTACTATCGAGACGCCATGCTACCGCTGCTTCCGCCAAGTTCGGCGGAGCGGGCGCAGACCCTGGTCCGCGTTTCGTTCCATGTAATATCCGCCGCCATGGCAGGCAAGGCATGCGCAGATGATTGGACGCTGACAGATTTGTCCTGGAATGCTCTCGGGGCAGAGATTAGCACCGCGGTGATCGGCTACCTGGAGAAACCAATGGATTCGAAAGCACGGCGCTCCGCTAGCGATCATCGCCGCGGGCTAAAATGTTCCAGCTAGGACTGCTTAGATGGGGGCCCGACAGAACAATCGATCCACACACGAAGACGTGGTTTCGTCGGATATTTCGATCTATTTCATGGCCTAGAGCTCAGTTGCTCGACTTAGTTAATCGTGCTTAACAAAAACGCGAAACCTATCAAGACTGCGGCCCGACTCATTCAAATCACTGCAGATTCGATATCGCCTTAACGATCATCAAGGTGCGCCGAACGTAGCCGGTCAGCTCTTTGACATCGAGCGGGTCCGCGACGTCACGGTTAGGAGCATCGTCGCGGCAATGATCCCACGAGTAATTGTGTATATCGTCGAGTTCATCGAGAAGTGCGCAAGCCGGATGGCGTTCGCCAGTATTACGAATCTTCTCAACGATGCTCGATAGTGTGTCATCCGAATCGAAAAAACCAGGATACGTGAACGTGCAGTAAGTCTCGACCACGAATCGCATCTTAGAGACAATGTCGCGCGGCCTGCCCGCTCCGGTTTTGTAAAACAACATAAGGTCTACGATCTCGGATGCCACGCGTCGATTACGTGGATCCTTAAGATCAAATTCTACGATTTCGGAATTCACGTGTTACTGCCCTTCTCTGTGAGTCTTGTATGTGAAACCTGAACTGTTTGATGCCGCCGTCGTTCTGCTTCGACGGCCGCCTTCCTATTGGTGCTATTGACGATAGCAGGCTTGGAAGGCAGACGTGCGCTTTCACTGTCTCATCTTCGTTATCCAGATAACAGGATAGAGCGTCTGCCGATAGCTATTTCGTCATAGCCGACGTACATTTGAAGAAGTCGGGATTGACATAGGAATCGAGCCCGATTTGATCCAGCCCCAACAGCGGTTCTTCCACTCGCCTTTCACCGCGTTCTGCTAGACCAACACAAGTCCGACAAGCAAGGCCTAGGAGTCGATATGTATCTTCCCATTTCTCTTGGGGGCATCGTGGTGATCATCCTTGTCCTCTGGCTACTCGGCGTAGTGTGAAAGCATGCACTTAACAATCATAGCCGGATTGATGGTGGGTCTGTCGCTGGGGATCCAGTCGGCGCACGTCGCCCACACCAAGGCCCTGGATCAAGCTATAAGCGCTGGTCGGGTCCGCATCAGCGCGCCTTGGTACATCGCAACGAATGCAGATCGCTCCGCAGCTTCGTCCGGAACTTCGCGGGCCAGCTTGGCCATGGTTCGTATAATCGCGTCTTAGTTAGTTGGACGCAGCAGTAAGTTACTTAACAAGTGGAGATAAGAAGATGCGCTATGGAATCGCTTGGTTATTGGGAGTTCCTGTATCGGTCCTCGTGATCTGGTTCGTACTCAGTCACGTACTCTAACAAATAGCAGGGAGGTATTCATCGTTGAAGCGAATTGCATTAACTCTAGTGGCATCCTCGGCGTTGTTGGGGCTCTGCACCGTGACAATGGCGCAAGACGCGTATCCGGTCGCGCCTAACAACACGGCAGTCAATGTCAGAGATCGCGCTCCGACGGCAATGACTGCCGGCGAACAATCGAACGCCAAGAGCGACGTGGCACTCACCAGCAAGATACGCAGAGCGGTGGTCAAAGATCGTTCGCTATCGATGCTGGCGCATAACGTGAAGATTGTTACCGCGAACGGCAACGTCACGTTGCGCGGTCCTGTAAACTCGGAAGCGGAAAAAGTCGCGATCGCGAGCAAAGCCAAGAGAATTGCCGGCGCAGGCAACGTCGACGACCAACTCGAAGTCAAAACTCAGTAGTGAGGAACAGCATGGCAAAGAAAGCAGTATTTGGTATCGCAAAGAGTGAATCTCAGGCGATCATGATGGCGGACAACCTAAGAGCGGCGGGCTTCACCAACAACGACGTGTCGGTTCTTTTCCCCGACAAGCAGGGCACCAAGGACTTCGCCCACGAGCAACACACGAAGGCTCCCGAGGGCGCTGCCACCGGTGCAGGTACGGGAGCTGTACTGGGCGGAGCGTTGGGCTGGATGGTTGGTATCGGAGCGTTGGCGATTCCAGGGCTTGGAGTTTTCATCGCAGCGGGTCCTATCATGGCAGCTCTGGCAGGCGCGGCAGGCGGCGCAGCGGCCGGAGGTCTTACCGGAGCACTTATAGGTATGGGTATTCCGGAGTATGAGGCGAAACGCTACGAAGGAAAGGTCAAGGACGGGAACATCCTGCTCTCTGTCCACACAGAAGATAGCAAAGAACGCGACCGTGCAAAGAAAATCCTCGAGGACGGTGGCGCAGTGGATATCTCCTATACGGGTGAGGCTTCTGTTCCCAAGGAACAGCAGCCAGCCGCTCACTGATACGTAGGCGATGTAGGTGGGATCTCCTCGATCCCACCTACGCATTCTCGGACAGGACACGCAATCCGTCTACGAGAATGATCTGGAGCAGCGTGCCTATCTGGAAATCTGGCCGTAACATGTTTGTCGTCCTTCGAAGTTACCTTTCTAAGTCCTTCTAACCTATTCAAGGAGTCATCGAAAACGTGGCAAAGCTAACAACGAAAGACCGCAAGAAAATTTCTGCCAAAGAGTTTGGCGAGCCGGCGAAGCATGCGTATCCAATGCCGGATAAGGCTCACGCCGCTAATGCCAAGGCTCGTGCCGCTCAGATGGTCAAGAAAGGCAAACTATCAAAATCGGAAAAAGCGAAGATTGACGCCAAGGCAAACAAAATGCTTGGCCGTAAGACAAAGTAGGGGCGCAAAAAACCCTCGGCCGCATAGAGCCATCAGTCGAGTACAGCTAGAGAATAAAGATTGATCAATTTCCGTTAAGGCCGGGCGCGCATGAGATGCTCAAACCGCAATTCGGTTTAGATCCCGATGAAGCCTTGAGCGTTCATGCGATTTGCACTATCCGCACGCTGTTTACTTCCCCAGCTCGTCGAGCAGGCTCTTTGCATCTTTCAGGTCAGGGGTATCGAAGCCTTCGGTGAACCGGCCGTAGATTTCGGTGAGCATCGGGCGAGCCTTGTCCTGCTTATGCTGCTTTGCGAGCAGTCGCGCGAGACTCGTGGTCGCGCGCAGTTCCCATGACTTCGCATGCTGCTTGCGCGCAATTTCGATCGCAATGCGAAAGGACTGCTCCGCTTGCTCTGCATTGGATGAGGTACGGTCCAGCAACAGTTCGCCCTTCACGCGATGAAGCTCCGCTTCATAGTACTGCTGGCCGGTTCGCTCGATGAACTGGAGTGACTCGTCGATCAGCCGAAGACTCTCATCGAGCCGTCCCAGCTGGCATAGAGCCTGGGCGATAAAGCTTAGGCAACGGTCGCTGATGTACTCGGAGCCGGCCGTCTTTAGCTCCAGCATGTGCTGTTCCATCCGCGCGATGCCGCCGTCGAGATTGCCAGCCATCGCGTCCGCCCACCCGAGATAGATTTCGCTCAGGGCGCGACCCGTGAAGAAGCCCGACTCGGTCGCCAGGGCCAGCCTTGCTTCCGCCCTCGCTCGCATCTGTTCAGGTTCGCGGCGGAGCTCATAAATGTAGGCGGCGAATCCGTGGATGTCCGCCAGCATGTCTTTTGGCGCCCCGGGCCCTTGTGCGATTGCGGTGGCGATTCCAATTCGCTCCAGCGCGCGATCCGGATAGCCGAGGAACCACAAATTCCAGCCCGAGATAACGCGGTTGTTTTGTCGAGTCCCAGCCTGGTGGACGATTTTCCAGTCGTGGCGCGTTTGACCGGCGCGCACCGGTGACAGACCCGCTACTGGCTTCGCCATGGCTTCCAGCAGCGCCCACGCACGGTCGAAAGCCTGGTCAGCGAGTTCGAAGTCGCCCGAGGCCATCCTCGTGTACCCCAACCAGTTCAATGATTCCGCAAGGTATCCGATGCTCCCATGTTCCTCGGCTCGGGCAACGAGCTCGGTAGTTGTCATCCCGGCTTCGCGTACGTCGGGACGGAGCTGCTGCACGAAGAAAATTCCGGAGAGCGCCGTCCAGGTCTTCGTCCAGTTGGTACCGGGCCGGCGACCAAGCGCCGCTGCACGCGCAATCGACTGCTCGGCTTCAGGCGAGGCGTACCCCTTGCTGTCCCCCAGCGGCCCGAACACCGCGTTCCTGAGGTCCAACTCCAGCTCTGCGCGACGGTCGTCATCGGGGAGCTCGGTTAGCAGTTCCAGCCCGCTCTGGAACTGGGCAAGCGCTTCGGCATTGGAGCCGAGGTCCGCGAACCGCCTAACCGCGCGCATGCAATATTTCGCCGCCTTGGCCGGACTGCCACCAAGAGTGTAGTGATGCGCGAGTTCGGCGACGTGATCGTCGAGGCCGCCGTCATTTGCGGACGCCGACGCCGCCGAACAGGCTCGTTCGATCGCTCCGGCTACCTCGAGATGAAGCCGCTGGCGCCGCGCCGCCGACAAGCCGGCGAGGACGGCCTGGCGAATAAGTTCGTGGGAAAACTCAAACCTCGGTTTGGCACTTTCCACGACCGAGCAAATCAAGCCGGCCTTTTCGGCTTGCTCAACGGCGTCGAGAAGCGAGTCAGCATCGGATTCACTCGAAGCCTGGAGAATTTCAAAGCTGAAGAAGCGGCCGATCACGGCCGCCGTCGCGAGCATCCGCTGCGTGAGATCGCTGAGCCGCGCCAGTCTCCGAGCGACGACCAGACGCACACTCGGCGGCGCGTCCAGTTCGCCAATCTTGAGCTCGGCGCGAAACTGTCCCGACGAATCGTACAATCGATCTTCCTCTTCGAGATGACGAAACAACTCCTCGACGAAGAAAGGATTGCCTTCGGTCTCGGCGAATATCTTGCCGACCACGGCGGCGGGCGGCGATTTCCCGCTCAAGCTGTTCAGCATCGCGGCCACTTCATCGCGTGGCAGGCCCTCAAGCTTGATGCGGGTCGCGAGCCGTCCACGGAGCAAATCCTCCAGCATCTTCGCGAGCGGGCGGGTGACATTGAGCTCGGCGTCGCGGTGGGTGCCGATTACCATCAGTGGCAGAGCCGAAAGCCGCTCGGTCAGGTGATTGAGCAATGACAAGGTCGAGTCGTCGGCCCAATGAAGGTCCTCGAGAATCATCAGCGCCGGTTGTTGGGAAGCGATACGGGCGACGAAGTCGGAAAAACAATTGAACAGATGACGCCGCGCCTGTGCGGGCGGCAAATCGAGCGGCGGCTCGAGCTCCGGCAGGATGCTCTTGAGCTTTGGCAGCAAGCGCGCCAACTCCCGACCCTCATCGCCGAGGGCCGAGCGCAGAGTGTGAAGGTCCGGGACGCGGTCTACGAAGTTCTCGAGGATTTCGACGAACGGCAGATACGCGACGGCTTCATCGTGCTCAGAGCAATGGCCGACCAGCAGCGCGATTCGCTTTGCTTGAGCCGCGGCAGCGACTTCATCGGCGAGCCGCGTCTTGCCGACGCCGGCTTCACCGGAAATCAGGAATAACCGCCCTCGCCCGGCAGCCGCAGAGTCGAGCCCGCCAAGCAGAGAGGCAATCTCGCGCTCTCGTCCCACGATGAGACCCCCAGCCCGTGGCCGAAGGTACTCTGCACGGCTGGTTTTCGGTGGGCGAATCTGCGCGATGAATCGATAGCCTCGGGCCGGCACGGTAACTACGAATCGCGGCGTCTCCGGATTGTCGCCTAAAGCTCGCCGGATCTTTCGGACCGCGGTGTTGATGCTGTTCTCGGCGTCGACGAAGACGCCCTTGCCCCATACGCGCTCGAGGATTTCCTCGCGCGTTACGACCTGACCGCGGCGCTCCAGTAAGAGGCATAACAGTTCGAGCGGGATACGCTGGAGCGGAACGACGACGCCTTCTCGGCGCAGTTCGTGCGCGCCGCGGTTCAGCACAAAATCCTCAAAATGTAAGAGATCTTCGGACATTTCTTCCGATCGCGGATTCTACTGCGGTCGTGCGCAAGCGCATAGGCGCGTCGTCTCAGGCAGTTCAGGCAGAATTCAGAAAGAGTTCAGACCTTTTCCATTGGCCGCAGTCCACAAGTCGGATAATAGACGCGTACGCCTCTGCACGTTACTGACCAGACGAAGGGGAGACCACTCATGAGCACTACCAGGCTGATTACAATGTATGGGTCGCCATGGTCCGAACGCGTCCGCTGGGCGTTCGCATTCAAACGCTTGCCGTACGAAAAAGAGAAATACGAACCGGGCGTCGACGAAGAGAAAATCAAAAAGCTGACCGGCCAGGCGCTGGTGCCCGTCCTGATAGCCGATGGCAGGATAATTCCTGACTCGACTGCCATTCTGGAATGGCTCGAAGATTCCAGGCCTGAGCCAGCGCTCTTGCCGAAATCGGAGAAAGACCGCGCTCAAGTGAGTCTCTGGGAAGAGCTGGCGATCGGAGTGCTCGGTCCGCAAGCCCGGACGCTGATCAGCGGGCGCCTTCTCCGTTCCAGCCATCCCGAAATGCAAAAAGCCGGACAATACTTCGGCGGAAAGTACGGACACTCGGCGTATGCCGAGGATCAGGCCAAGCTCACGGTGAAGCGCCTGCTGGTGAGCCTCAAGCAGACATTGAGCGGGCGTCAGTACCTGGTCGGCGACGCATTCACCAGGGCAGACCTGACCACGGCGTGCATGCTGATGCTTTTGAAACCGGCGCCCGATGAACTGTTTTTCCTTCCAGCGCCAGAGCGTCCGATCTATACGGAGGCCGTGGCTGAAGACCCGGCGTTTTCGGCGGTATTTGCCTGGCGGGACCAGATGTACAAAAAGCACCGCGGCGAGGCCGTCAAGCCATAGGGTTGCCAAAAAGCAACGCTGACTTGCCAATCCCAGATGCGCTGTGAGAGCTGCTCTACAGAGAATCCTCCCGGCGCGAAGTTCTGTATTCACTGCGCATCGCCGTTCAAGCGCCGATGCCGAAAATGCGCTTTCCAGAACCCTCCTGAAGCGAGGTTCTGCACGCAATGTGCAAGCTCTCTTGATGTAGAAGCCGGACAAGCTTCAAGAGCAACGACACGTTCAGCTCCCGCGGACATTCGCGTAGCCGTCGAGAGTTCTGAACTGCCGCCAGTCGAAGGTGAGCGCAAGACAGTCACTGCGCTGTTTGCCGATATCAAGGGATCTACAGAACTCGAGCAGGACCTCGACCCCGAGGAAGCCCGCGCCATCATCGATCCCGCGCTCAAGTTGATGATTGCGGCGGTGAATCGCTACGACGGCCACGTGGTGCAATCGACCGGCGACGGTATCTTCGCGATGTTTGGCGCTCCGCTCGCGCACGAGGACCATCCCCAACGTGCGTTATATGCGGGGCTGCGGATGCAGGATGAATTGCTCCGTTATGGTTCGAAGCTGCAGGCCGAAGGGCGCGCACCGATCGAGATTCGCGTCGGCGTGAACACGGGCGAAGTCGTGGTCCGTTCGATCGCGACCGGCGAGGGGCAGATTGAATACACACCGATCGGACACACCACCAACCTGGCTTCGCGCCTGCAATCGCTCGCGCGTACCGGCACGGTCGCGGTAAGCGAGCAGACGCGCAGGCAGGTCGAAGGATATTTTCAGCTCAAGCCGCTGGGTCCGACCAGGGTCAAAGGTGTGACCGAGCCGGTCAATGTTTACGAGGTGATCGGACTGGGGCCTCTGCGAACCCGGCTCCAACGATCGGCCGGGCGCGGGTTGTCGAAGTTCGTGGGTCGAGAGGCCGAGATGGAATCGCTGAAGCGAGCGGCGAAGCAGGCCTGGGCCGGACGCGGGCAAATCGTCGCGGCGATAGCCGAGGCGGGCGTCGGCAAGTCACGGCTGTTCTTCGAGTTCAAGGCGGTCTCGCAGTCGGGCTCGATGGTGCTGGAGGCGTTCTCGGTGTCGCACGGCAAGGCTTCCGCGTTCCTCCCTGTGATCGATCTCCTGTGGAACTACTTCAAGATCACGACCGACGATGACGAACGCACACGCCGTGAGAAGGTAACCGGCCGGGTGCTCGCGCTCGACCGGTCACTGGAGGACGCGCTCCCATACCTGTATTGGCTGCTGGGTTTGAGCGGCGAGAACCATCAGATCGCCGAGGTCGAGGCGCAGACCCGTAAACGCCGCTCGCTCGAGGCGATCAAGCGCATCTTGTTGCGCGAGAGCCTCAACCAGCCGCTGGTCGTGATTTTCGAAGACCTTCACTGGATTGATAACGAGACGCAATCATTTCTGGACCTGCTCGCTGAGAGCATCGGCACCGCGCGCGTCCTGCTGCTGGTCAACTATCGGCCCGAGTACCGCCATGAGTGGGGCAACAAGACCTACTACACGCAGCTGCGCCTCGACCCGCTCGGAAAGGAGAGCGCCGACGAGATGCTGCGCGCGCTGCTCGGCGACGGCAAGGAGCTGGAGCCGCTGAAGCAGGTGATCACGGAAAAGACCGAGGGCAACCCGTTTTTCATGGAGGAGACGGTGCAGGTGCTGCTCGATGAAGGTGCGCTGGTGCGCGACGGCTCTGTGGTCAGGCTTGCCAAGTCGTTGGGCGAGCTGAAGATCCCGCCGACCGTGCAGGCGATTCTCGCGGCACGCATCGATCGGCTGGCGCCGGATCACAAGGATCTACTGCAGACGCTTGCCGTCGTTGGGACGGAGTTCAAACTCGGATTGATTCGCCAGGTGGCCGCGAAGCCGGGACAGGAGTTGGAGCCGACGCTGGCCGAGCTCCAGCTAGCCGAATTCATTTACGAGCAGCCTGCGGTCGGCGACATCGAATACACCTTCAAGCACGCGCTGACCCATGATGTTGCCTACCACTCGGTACTCAACGACCGTCGCCGGCTGCTGCACGAACGGATCGGCGCGGCGTTGGAATCTACCTATGCCGGGAGTCTCGACGACCACGTCACCGAGTTGGCGCATCACTACACGCGCAGCGGCAATCCAGCCAAGGCGGTGAGATATTGCTTGAACGCGGTCCGCCAATGCGCCGACCGCGGGTCGAATGCTGAAGCGGTCGCTCAGTTCGAGAGCGGGCTAGCGCAGCTGCAAAAGCTTCCCGATGACGACCGTCGCGCGGAGTTGGAGTTGGACCTGCGAAACGCAGCCTTCGGGGCGCTGGGCGACAGCAAGGGCTACGCTTCGCTTGAGACGGAGCATTCGATCGCGCGCGCAACGGAGCTGTGTCAGCGGCTGGGCATCAACTGGGAAAAGACCTGGATGGCACTTTACGGGATTTTTTTCGTTCACCAGCTCCGTCCTGACGTCGAGAAGGCGAAGGCGATAACTGCCGAGCTGGTCGCACGAGCCGGGGAACACGAGAGCCCCGGATATCTTGCGGAAGCGGAGAATTGGTTTGCTTACACCATGATGGTCTCGGGCAACTTCGAGCTCGCCGAGCCGGTGTTCGAGCGGGCGTGGACGCGATTGGAATCCATCAAGAAGCCGGCAGCGGGCCTGGCGTCGAAATATGCCGAAAATACGAGCCGGGATTGGAGAATGACCGAGCAAGGGGGCACTCAACAAAACAACCGCGTCATCTCCGGATGGAACTTGTGGTTTCTTGGCTACCCAGATCGCGCGCTGGAGCGAATCGGTAGCGCGACCACCATCGCGCATGGCGGGCCAAAAACCATTCTGGCGGACATACATGGATTCGCCACTTACATTCATGAACTCCGCGGCGAGCCGGTGCAGATGAGGGCGAGGGCAGAAGCGAGACTGGCACTGGCCACTGAATCGGGCATGTTCACGGGCCGCGTCCTGAGCGAAATCTATCTCGGGTGGGCCGATGCGCTCGCGGGCGATCTCGAGGGCGGCGTCCCACGAATGCAGCGCCATATGCTGGAGCTGAAAGCCGCCAGCTCGGAATATATCAGCGACCGCTGTTCTACCTTTATTGCCACAGCTCTTGGCCGCTTGGGCCGATTCGATGAAGCACTTTGCCTGCTCGAAGAGTCATTCCACTTCATCGAGCGAAGCGGGCAACGGTACTACGAGGCAGAACTGCATCGCTTGAAGGGCGAGCTGCTGAGTCACAACGCATCGAATGCAGCGCGAGCGGAGCAGTCCTTCCGCAACGCGATTGAAATTGCACGTAAGCAGCACGCGAAGTCATGGGAGTTGCGTGCAACCACGAGTCTCGCGCGTCTGCTGCGAGATACAAATCGCGCCGACGCGCGCTCGATGCTCGCCGAGATTTACGGCTGGTTCACAGAGGGTTTCGATACCCCTGATCTGAAGGACGCCAAGGCGCTCCTGCAAGAGTTAGAGAGTCGAGAATGAAACGAAGTAACATCGTGGGTGAAGTTCCGGAACTCGCGCATCGTGCGGCGTCACGTGCGGAAGCCATCCTGCACTTCTGGTTCGCGTCCCCGGCTTCCGAGGCTGATGGGTTTCAATTGCGCTGGTTCGTCGCGAATCCGCAATTTGACGATCTGTGCAAGTCGCGGTTCCTTACCAGCTACGAAGATGCCAGCGAGGGGCTTCTTGAGAAGTGGAGGAACGAACCTCGAAGTTGTCTCGCGCTGGTTCTGCTGCTCGATCAACTACCACGCAACATGTTCCGCGGCACGGCGCGAGCGTTCGCGACGGACCCGCAAGCGAGGGAACTAAGCCGCCACGCTATTGCCTCAGTATATGATCGCAAATTGTCGCCGCTGATGCGGATGTTCTTTTACCTTCCGCTCCAACACAGCGAAAATCTAGACGATCAGTTGGAGTCGGTACGACTTTTTCATGCGCTGACTGCGGAGAATCCTGAGTTACCCGAGGTTCTGCTGGACGCAGAGCAGCATCTGGAAGTGATCCGACGATTCGGAAGGTTTCCGGCTCGAAACGATGCCCTCGGACGGCAATCCACCCAGGAAGAAATTGATTTCTTGAAGCACCAGAAGCGCTGGTGATTGCGGACCGCAGACCGAGCGACGCCGCTAAACTCTCCGCAGGCTATTCCATCTTCACCAGCAGCCCGCGCGATCGGGCTGATTCAAACATCCACCGGAAGAAAACGATCGCGAAGATGAAATACATGAGGTTCAATTCGAGCCCTGACTTGAAATGCACCGCGGAAAACACCCCTTTGTCGATAGCCTCGCGCATACCTTCGAATGAGTGAGTTGTCGGAAGTACCGACGCCATCGGGCGCATGAAGCTTGGCAAGGTGCTCAACGGGTAAAACACGCACGACAGCGGCATCAGTATGCCCGCGAAGCTCCACGCCATCGCTTGCAACTTGGTGGTGTAGCGAAAGATCAAGCCAGTAACCACGATGCCCATAGTAAGAGCGAACAGAACCAGGTTAAAAATAAACGGTAGCAGTTTCGGAAGCATGGGAAACATGTCGTAGTGATAGAAGAGCCATGCGATCAAGGCCTCGACGCTCAAGCCTATCATCGCCTTCGCCAGTGTTACGACGATCAGCCCGGTCACGTATTCGGAAACGCTAAGAGGTGAAGCGAAAAGACTAACAAGATTCCGCGACCAGAGTTCTTCCAGGAATCCTACTGCCATGTCGCGTTGGAATGCGTTGAACAAACCCCACAGGATGACTGCGCCGAGCAAGCAGCTAATTACCCCGGGTTTCAGCGCATCGCCGTGGCGGAGATAGAGCGTGAAGAACCCCCACACCACAATGTTCACCACCGGCCAATAGACCATGTAAGTGATGTGATTTGCATTGCGACGAACTTCGTAGATGTGTCGCAGGATAACGGATCTAATTCGATACAGCTTCATCTGGCGCGCGCCCCGCGATGCGAATGAAGACCTCGTCGAGAGCAGGCTTCTCGCGGTTCTCCTGTAGGATCTCGCGAGTCACATCAATCGGAGTTCCGGTTGTCACGATCCTGCCATGGCTGAGAAAGATGATCCGGTCGCACATGCGCTGGACCTCGTGCATATTGTGCGAGGTATAGAGAATCGTCGTCCCATAGTTCCGCTGCAGATCCAGCAGGACTTCTCTGACCTGGATTGCCGCCTGATAATCGAGGTAAGCCGTAGGCTCGTCGAGGAGCAGCAATTCAGGATTGTTCAGAAACGCTTTGCAGAGACCAACCCGCGTAGTCTCACCGGAGGACAGTCGCGAGATCGGTTTGTTCTTCAAGCGTCCGATGCCGAATCGCTCGAGCAGTTCATCGATTTTCCTGGCCGGGTCGCGAACGTTGTAAATTCCGGCAAAGACCTTCAAGTTCTCAAGCACGGTCAGCCGAACGGGGAACGCCATGTAGGGCGACGTGAAATTCAGTCGCTGGAGAATCTGTTCGCGGTCCGCAGAAAGTGACTTTCCGAACAGATGAATGCTACCCGCGTCTGGTGAAATCAAACCGAGCATCATGTGAATGATCGTGGTCTTGCCAGCTCCGTTGGGGCCGACCAGGCCCGCAATTTCTCCGGCGTTGACGACGAACGATACGTCGTCGACCGCAGTGAACTTGCCATAGATTTTTGTCAGGCGCTCAATAGTTACGAGCATCGCGACACAGTACGCCTGGAGCGCATCGAGAACAAACGCTCGCGCTACTTTTCAAGCCAGAACGATACTTACTTTTCGTGTTCTTCAGGTAACTCCGAAAAATCGACAGCTACTCAAAAAAATGGCTTGAAACTCGCCAAAAAAATTCGTATCCTGCCGCTCCGGTTCATAATCAGAAATATGGCTGCGATCGAATTCGATCCGGCGAAGGAGAGGACAACCAAGTGGCTGCAACGTTTCCGTCATTGCCAAAAATTGACGCCGCCCGCGGATCCCGCCCGCCACGAGTCTGCATTGCTACCTGGGAAATTGAAGGGCCATCGCGCAACGCGGGTATTGGTACTGCGTACACCAGCCTCGCGGACGCATTGAAGCGGGCCGGCTACGATGTGAGTATCCTCTTTCTTCTCGGATGCCATCCCACTGATGGAAACATGATCGATTGGGTCGACTATTACAAAGCAGAGAAGGGAATGAAGTTGATCCCGCTGCCAATGGCTCACGAGCCGCGGATTCACGCGGCCTGGGCCTCGAGTGTGTCGTATCACACCTATGCCTGGCTGAAGGAGCATCAGCACGACTTCGACATTATTCACTTTCCCGAATGTCAGGGACTGGCGTTCTATAGCTTGCTGGCCAAGCGACAGGGGCTTGCCTTCGGCGAAACGACCTTCGTGATCGGCACCCATGGTCCTACACTCTGGGTAAAGGAAGGTAGCCAGGACTACATACGCAATCTGGGAGAGCTCGAGATCGATTTCATGGAACGAGTGAGCGTCTCCGCTGCCGATGTGGTCGTGAGTCCTACTCAATACCTTCTTAACTGGATGCTACAAAATGGATGGGAACTCCCGGAACGAACCTATGTTGCGCCTTATGTTCTTCCTCAGGGTTTGCTTTCTGAAGACCCCGCCACCCGTCAGAGCCGAAAAAAGATTCGTGAGATTGTATTCTTTGGACGGCTTGAGATCAGAAAGGGTCTCAAGCTCTTCTGTGACGCACTGGACCAGCTTTGCGCGGGAGGCAGAAATCGCGAGTTCGAGGTTACTTTTCTAGGAAAAGAAACTGAGATATACGGCCGCTCGAGTATCGGCTACATCAGCGACCGATCGAAGGCGTGGACGATTCCATGGCGTATTGCCTCGAACAAGTATCAGCGCGCAGCGATCGAATACCTAAAGGGAGATGGACGGTTGGCGGTGGTCTCGTCTCTCATCGACAATTTCCCCAACACGGTACTCGAATGTGTAGGCGCTGGCGTACCGCTTCTGGCCAGCAACGTTGGTGGCATCCCGGAAATTATCAATCCGGCCGATAGAGAGAGCGTTTGCTTCGAGCCGCGACCGGACGTTCTGGCAGAGCGTATCCGGTTGGCGTTGGATCAGGGCGCCGCTCCGGCGCGGCCGTCGGCCTCGTTCGCCGACACCGAGGGTAACTGGGTGCGCTGGCATTCCGGCCTTCCGAATCGGGCCAGGAATGAACCAGCCGCTCGCCAGGAACGAAAGGCGAACAGGGACTCAATCTTTCCATTGGTGAGCGTCTGCTTTGCCTACGATGTAAATCAGAAAGGTGCCGCGGCCACGCTAGCCTCGCTGAGGCAGCAGGACTATCCGCATCTGGAGATCATTTTAACCGAATGCGGAAGCGAAGGTTCGTCGCCGTCGAAGACTTTGAAGGACGAAGACGGGTTCAAAGGCCATACGGTTCGCAGGATTTATCGGCGTGGTAGCGAGATTGGCGCAGCAAGAAACGCTGCGGTACGAGAATCCAAGGGCGAATACCTGTTTTTCGTCGACGATCACAGTGTGTTGTCGGCACCCAACGCGCTCTCGATCTTCGTACAGGTTGCACAACGCGTAGACGCCGATGTTCTGACTTCCGCGATCAGCTTTTTTCTCGGATCGTCGAACGGCTCGTCCGAGAATCGCCTCGAACACTCGCGCCGTCCGTTTCTCGGAGGCGACGCCGCTACCGGTGCGTTCGTCAACTGCTTCGGGAGTACCAACGGACTCGTGCGGCGCGATGCGTTCGATACAATCGGTGGATTCAGCGACGAAGCGGTGTCAACACTCGACGACTGGGAGTTTCTTTCCAAGGCAGCGCTGCTGGGTCTTAGGATCGAAACGATGCCGGAAGTGTTTCTTTGGCAGCGGGAAGATCAGGACCAGGAGAGTCTCGTGCATTCGCTTGTGAATGCGGTTCGTAGCGCGAGGCCCTACACTACGCCGGGACGCAATGTGGCGCCTGCGATGGAGCAGACGCTGTTTAAGGTGCTGCAATTTGGTCAAGGGTTAAAGTTCGAGCGGGACGCCAACACCGGTACGCCTCTCTCGCGCGGGGAACAGGGCCCTGCAGTGACGGGTTGAGAAGGCAGCATTTCCGAAAGGCGGTGCAGTTCTCTTCCGTTGTAAGGAACCAAGCGTTAGCCGGTTGACTCGTTATGCCATCCTCGCGCGCTCTACTTGTAATTGGGATGCATCGCAGCGGAACGAGCGCACTCGCGCGCGGTGTGCAGATGCTGGGTGTTTACCTGGGCGAAAACTTTCTAAGTCCGCGGCCCGACAACCCGACCGGTTATTGGGAAGATAAATATATTTGCGATCTCAACGAACGGCTCCTGGCCACGCTAGGACTCAAGTGGGAAGATGTTGCGCTGATTGACGATCGCAGCTGGCATGAAGCTGAGATACAAGTTTTGTTAGCCGAGGCCGTCGAGTACCTGGGCTCTCAATTCGTCAGTCATCCGCTGTGGGGATTCAAGGATCCGCGTACCATTCGTCTGCTGCCTTTCTGGCACTCGGCACTCCGACTTCTCGACGTCGATGAATGCTACCTGGTGGTAATCAGAAATCCAAGCAGCGTTGCGCTATCGCTGTTACAGCGCCAGGGCATGGATGAGATAACGGCGCACTTTCTATGGTTGGTTTACATGGTTCCATACTTGGGCGAGATCGCTCATCGGCCGTTCATTGTTACGGACTATGACAGAGTCATGGACGATCCCAGAAAGCAGATTGAACGTATTGCGCGAGGTCTGAAGATTCCGCTGAATGAGAGCTCGAAAGGCCGAATCGCGCAATTCGCCACCGGCTTCCTCGATCCGGAATTGCGTCACGTCTTCTTCAAAGAATCCGACATCGAAACGAATCCCAAGATCAGCCCTCTTACCAGAGAATTATACCTATGGCTCCGCCGAATGGCGGAAGACCGTATAGCAAGTGATTCGCCGGAATTTTGGTCGGCTTGGGAAAGAAGCCGCCAAGCCCTTCAAGGATTAGTGGCGGGCGCCAATGAGAGACTTGCCTAACAGTAACACGCCTTCAGAAGTAGGTGATGGCCATCTGTTTGTGGTGATCGGCGCTCAACGAACCGGCACCAACATATTGCGTGAGATTCTCAATACCAATGATCAGATCGCCATGCTGGGCGAGATCCTTACGCCGAGTCCGGCTCCTGCACACTGGGACAATTTCTGCCGCGGGCTGCCGGTCGGGAAGGCTGTTCCCGCCACATTTACTGAGGCCGAATCGCTCCTGGATCAGTACTTCGAATTTGTGCGTTATCGAATTCGCAATCATTGGGAAGGCAACAGAAAGAGATGCGCCCGCTCGTTCGGCGTGGATATCAAATATAATCAGCTCCGATACATCGCGCCTACAAACTGGAATTCCTCGTCCTCATTCCTTCTAAGTTACCTGCGATCTCGCAAGGCTACAGTGATTCATACGACAAGAAACGTAGTACACAGTGCCATTTCGACTTTGATCGCCGCAGAACGAAACGTATGGCACAACTATGATGGTTCCGTGATTGACCGCAGCTATCAGATTGATATTGGAGAATGCCTCGCCTATGCGCGGAGGACGCTCCAGGATCGCAATGCTTTCATCGAGTCAGCGCGTGGCGGCAAAGTTGTCACTTGTAGCTACGAAAGCTTGGTCGACGACATTGAGAGAGCTTGCCCGAGCGAAGAAATTCCCGAAGGTCCTGGGCCGCTGTGGGACATTGCTGTTGCGCTCGGAAGTCGTTTCAAGTTCCGTTATGATCGACGGCTCCAGAAGGCGATTAGTATTCCATACTCCAAATTGCTTTCGAACTACGATGATTTGGTTGAGCAGCTAAAGGACTCGGAGTTTTCGGCACTTGTTCCGACCCTGAGGTAGCGGTCGTTACTTATGAACGCGAAGCCCTGGCTCGAGCCGAATGCGCAAGCCGGGAGCTATGCCTTAGGCATGCTCGGCCTGGAAGAGCGCAAGTTGCTCTATAACCTGACGCGACATGCCTATACCGGGCAAGGTGCTGTTGTGGAGCTTGGATCGTTTTGCGGGGCGTCTGCCTGCTCCCTCGCAGCGGGTCTTAGGGACAACCCGCAAGCCGTCGGCCGTCACGTTGATTCCTATGACTGCTTTATTGCCGATGAGCCATATCTCGTTGAGTTCATTCGAACGCAATTCGGCGAGGCGATCGAGCCGGGGCAGTCTTTCGTCGAGATTTTCTACCGCTCTACGGCGGAGTTTGCCGATTTTATAGAAGTGCATGCAGGCGATTTGCTCGAGCAGAGCTGGCCTTCCGGGTCGCCGATAGAAATACTTTTTGTTGATGTGGCTAAAACTCTCGCTCTGAGCGGCAAAGTGTTGAACGGGTTTTTTTCACACCTTATTCCGGGTCAGGCGATTGTTGTGCATCAGGATTTCTATCACCCTACCGCTTTCTATCTGCCTGTGGTGATGGACTTACTGATGGATCATTTCACGATTATCGAGGCAGGCCGGGATTGGTCAGTGGCGTTCCGGCTCGAGACAGCGATTCCGGAGGCGAAACTGCAGCTTGCCAGTCGCTACAGATTTTCCTTTGCGCAGCAGCAAGCTGCCATCCGGCGGATGATGCGGCGCGTGGGCATGCCGGGAAGCGACTATCTTCGCCTGTCGGAGTGCGCGGCCATAGGAACTTATTTCGGCGAACATCAGTTTCAAGCCGCGCTGGCGACCGCGATTCGACGATCGACGCTCGCAAACGATCGCGTCTGGTCGAATGGGCTCGACTGGTGCGACGATTTTAAAGCGTCGCGGATCCGCACCAGGCTTTACGGGGCGCCATCGTTGATGCCGCCGCCAACAGCTGCTGACAGGGCTTACCTTACTATATCAGCGATTTATTCTGCGATCGCAGCCCGAGTCGCACCGGACGCTAAGTCACATCCTACAAGATAGCTTCGTCGACGAAGTATGCGACAGTCTCGACTCCTAGGTTTAAGTGTTCTGGTGATTGGCAGCTTCGTATTGTCGCGGTACGGGGCACGAATGGAAGCCCCTTTCATTGTATTCTTACTGGTGGCGGGCACGTGGGCAGTCACGATCGCCCTCCTAGCTCGCTCTGAGTTTCTCCGCAACGGTGCGTTGTTGTGTAGTTCAGTGTTGCTCAGTCTGACCGGGGTCGAAACCTGCGCCTACTACGTTGCTAAGTCCCAGATCATTGTCACTAAGACCATACCAGAAGAGTGGCGCCAAGCCTCGACGAGCATAGGTGCCTTGCCGGTGCCAAAGACGGCCACTGAATTTAAAGAGTTCCTTGATGACCGGCTGATCACCAAGGTAACGTACCGAATCGATGCGAGCGGTCTCAGAGAGATCCCCTCAGCGGTGCAGGGTCGACCGCATAAGGTAGTTTTCTTCGGTTGCTCGTTTATGTTCGGTCATGGAGTCGAGAACGATCAGACCTTACCCTTCTATTTCGTCCGCGATTCAGGGGGAACCTTTGAAGGGTTTAATTTCGCTGGCGAAGGCTGGGGCCCACATCAGATGCTTAGGGAGATAGAGACCGGCTTCGTTCGCCGTGTCGCAGGTGTGCCCGATCTCGCCATCTATGAGGCAATTCCGGACCACTTGCGTCGTGTCGCTGGCAGGGCGCCGTGGGAGGATGGTCCAAAATACGAACTATGTCAGAGCGATGAAGCATGTTACTCGGGGCCATTTCACAGCGTCCTGTATGAAGTGGGCCGCTACTGGCTCGACAAGAGCTGGACGGTGAAGTTGTTCGAGAATCACTTCGCCACGCTCTCGCAACCTTCCGACATCCCGTTACTGTTGGCGGTACTCAAGAAGACCCGAGCTCTGCTGAAGGAAAACGGAACTCGCTTCGTGATCGTCTTGTGGGATCAGAATGATCTTGCCAGGACGATGATGAACACGTTGAGGGCGAATCAGTTTGACGTGATCGCTCTATCCTCTATAGTTCCGCAGAGCGAGCTCGCGAAGTATCAATTCACTCAACTTGATCGACATCCGTCACCAACGACTAACCAGGCGATCGCAACATACCTGTGGAAGCAGGTCGGCGAACAGTTCGTGGACGCTGCACACGCCCAATGAAACCTTCGAGCGATTTCAATTTCCCCGAGCGGCTGGCGTACGATCACGATCCGCGAGGTGGATCCGATCGCGTCTTCGGGGTGGTGTTTGCGCTCTTCTGTAGTGTCGTGGCCCTGGCGCCATTGATGAAGGGTGGACCTATACGAATCTGGGCCGGGATCCTCGCCGCGGTATTTCTCGTATGCGCCCTTGCGCGGCCAACCTTGCTTGCGCCTCTGAACCTTCAGTGGCAGAGGTTTGGCCAACTCTTGCAAAAGTTCATCAATCCTATAGTGATAGCGCTTTTGTTCTTTTCGACTGTAGTCCCACTCGGACTTGTAATGCGGTTGCTGAAGCGGGACGCCTTGCGATTAAAGTGGGATCGCGTGTCGGACACTTACTGGATATTGCGCCAGCCTCCCGGTCCGCCGCCTGAGTCGATGAAGGATCAGTTCTGATATATCAATATGAATTTTGTAGCGGAACTATGGCGGTTCATGCGGGTGCGCAAGAAATTCTGGCTCTTGCCGATGATCCTGGTGTTCGCGGCGATGGGCGCGCTCCTGATAGCGGCGCAAGGTGCTGCCCTGGCGCCTTTTATCTACACCCTGTTTTGAGCCGACATGCGAGTGCTCGGCATCTCCGCCTTTTACCACGACAGCGCTGCGGCGCTGATCGAAGACGGCCGGATACTGTGCGCGGCCCAGGAGGACCGCTTCACGCGCAAAAAGCACGACGCGCGGTTCCCCCGGCTAGCGATCGAATTCTGCCTGAGCTACGCACGAATCTCTTTGAACGAAATTGACCACGTAGTTTTCTATGATAAGCCATTTCTGAAGTTCGAACGCCTGCTCGAGACCTATCTGGCGTTTGCGCCGCGCGGATTTACTTCATTTCGTACGGCGATGCCAACCTGGATGCGTGAGAAGCTTTTTCAGAAACGCATGCTGCGGCGCGCGCTGACGGAATTGAATGGCGAAATCGATTTGGGCGACCGCCTGCTATTCGCGGAGCATCACCAGAGTCATGCGGCGTCGGCGTTCTTCGCGTCGCCCTTCAAGCAGGCGGTGATACTCACGCTCGATGGCGTGGGCGAATGGGCTACTACTTCGACCAGCCTTGGCAACGACACCCGGCTCGACATGATCAAGGAAATACACTTTCCGCATTCGCTCGGGCTGCTCCATTCCGCATTCACCTACTACACCGGCTTCAAGGTCAACTCGGGCGAGTACAAATTGATGGGCCTCGCGCCTTATGGCCTACCGCGCTTTCGCGATTTGATCCTCGACAATCTGATCGATCTGAAAGCGGACGGATCGTTTCGGCTGGACCTCAGCTACTTTGACTACTGCGTAGGACTGAGGATGACCAACTCGAAATTCGAGCAGCTGTTCGGCGGCCCCGCGCGGAAAATCGAATCGCCGTTGACGCAGCGCGATATGGATTTGGCTGCTTCGATCCAGTCGGTGACGGAAGAAGTGATACTCAGGCTTACGCGTGCACTCGCAGCCGAAACCGGAAGCAGGAATCTCTGTCTCGCAGGTGGCGTGGCGCTTAACTGCGTCGCCAACGGTAAGGTCTGGCGCGACCGGCGCTTCGAAAATATCTGGATTCAGCCGGCTGCCGGTGACGCCGGTGGCGCGATCGGCGCTGCGCTAGCGGCTTACCATCAGCTCCTGAAGCAGCCGCGTCGAATCGAGGATCCAGACCTGATGCAAGGATCATTTCTGGGTCCTTCGTTCTCGCAGCAGGAGATCGAGAACCGCCTGGCCGCGGCAGGTGCGCGCTTCGACGTTCTCGACGACGACGCTCTGCTGAATGCGAGCGCCGACGCGTTGGCCGTCGGCAAAGCTGTCGGATGGTTCCAGGGCCGGATGGAATTCGGGCAGCGGGCGCTCGGCGCTCGTTCGATCCTGGCCGACCCGCGCAGTCCGACCGCGCAGCGAACGCTGAATCTGAAAGTGAAATTCCGCGAATCGTTCCGACCCTTCGCGCCCTCGGTATTGCGCGAGGATTTGGAAGATTGGTTCGACCTCGATCACGACAGTCCGTACATGATGCTGGTCGCTGACGTGAGGAAAGACCGCAGGCGAGCGCTCACAGACGAAGAGCTATCGCTAAGCGGAATCGAGCGGCTGAACACAGTGAGGTCGGAGATTCCCGCGGTCACCCATGTAGACTATTCGGCGCGCATTCAGACGGTGCATCGCGAGAGCAATCCCCGCTACCACGCGCTGCTGCGCGCCTTCCGACAGCGCACAGGATGCCCGGTGCTGGTCAATACCAGCTTCAATGTTCGGGGCGAACCAATCGTATGCACGCCAGAAGACGCGTGGCGATGCTTCATGGGAACCGGGATCGATTCGTTGGCAATCGGCAATTGCTTTCTCGACAAAGAGCGGCAAGACTCCGCCGCGAGGCACGAATATGCGGCCTCCTTTGCACTCGATTGACCGCTTCAACGACGGCTCAGTCAGGATGCTGAAAGTCCTTGCCCAGATTCGCTGATACGATCCTGGCGTCACCTGGACAGCTTGATCCTGTCAGCCATCATCTCGGCGATCATCACGGTGCTGAGGTGAGTATTGGCGCGGACTATCTCGGGCATCACTGAGCAATCGATCACGCGCAAGCCTTCGATTCCGAGGACCCGGCAGTCGGTATCGACGACAGTGCGCGGATTAGATGCGAGGCCCATCCTGCACGTGCCGGCTGCATGCTGCGAGTCGAAGCAGTTGGCGCGCATCCAGTCGTCGAGTGAGTCGTCGCCGGGCGGATCTTCGAGGCGCCCCTGCGCCATCAGCATCGGATTGCCGAATCCCACGGCGTCTGCCGTCTTTTGAATAACGTGATGGCGCGCGAACTCGCGTAAGCGGCGGACGCCGTCGCGCATCCGCACCAGGTCGCGCTCGTCGGATAGCATCCGAAAGCGCACGTCGGGATCGGTCTCGGGATTCGGCGACGTGATGCGCAGGCGCCCGCGCGAATAGGTCTGATACGCGGTCATCCAGATGAAGCCGTGACTGCGGCCCATCCCGAGCAGGTTCATCGCCAGCAGGAACATGTCGTTCTCGCCCGCGCCGCCGAGGCCGGAGCTGTACCTGACGGCGCAATTCGTATGACGCGAGTAAGGACTGGAGACGCGCGCGGTGGGCTTCAGCGCCATGCCCATCGCGATCATCGGATGGTCGATCAAATCATTGCCGACCGGCAAGTCGGCGGTAACGCGAATGCCGAGTGCGCGCAGGTCGTCGGCGGGTCCGATACCCGAGCGCATCAGGATCGCCGGTGAATGAATCGCGCCGGCGCACAGGATGACTTCGCCACCTTCGACTCGCGTCCATCCGTCGCGCGTGCGCACCCGCAGCGCCACGGCGCGGTTGCCGGCGAGCTCGACGCGATCGATCAGTGCGTCGCCCACGATGCGCAGGTTCGCGCGGCCCCGCGCCGGTTCGAGGTAGCCGTCGTTGGTCGAGACGCGCGCGTCGTCGCGGCGGTTCATCGCGTACGGCGAAACCCCGGTGCCGGTCGGCGCATTGTGATCGTCACACCAGCC
The DNA here is from genome assembly GCA_050010075.1 of Binatus sp. (SeqCode). Lineage (GTDB taxonomy): Bacteria > Desulfobacterota > Binatia > Binatales > Binataceae > Binatus. Next base: position 28,367 of record JBEKLS010000006.1, read on the forward strand.
GTAGCCGAGGTCGAGGCATACGTCGCGCAGCGCGCGGTCGGTGCCGCCCCATCGATCCTGCGGCGCGCGCCAGACGGGAATCGGTCCGCCGCGGCCGTGATACGGGCGATCGCCAAAATCGAGATCGTCTTCGAGCTTCTTGAAGTAGGGCAGTACTTCCGCGCCCGACCATCCGATGCAGCCTTGGTGCGCCCATTCGTCAAAGTCGTCGAGCATCCCGCGAATAGCAATCTGCCCGTTGATTGCCGAGCTGCCGCCGGCGCCGCGACCGCGCCAGTAGAGCATGGGCTCCTGCACGTCGGTGCGCCGCGCCTTCAGCGCGCCCCATTGGTACTTCTGCAGATCTTCGGACGCGAGAATTATCACGGCAGGATTCGCAACGCGCATCGCTTCGGGCGTCTCGGCTGAGCGGTAGTCGGGGCCGGCCTCGAGCAGCAGTACCGAACGATGTGCGTCTTCCGAAAGTCGCGCGGCCAAGGCCGCGCCCGCCGATCCTGCCCCGACGATGACGAAGTCTGCCTTGTCTATCTGCATGTCCGCGGGACCGTCCTATCGGCAAGGTCTCTCACTGCCCGCATAAGAGCGCAGCGCAAAGATCATCGCAAGCGGACTTGCAACTATAAACGGCCCGAGAGGCTAATGGCAGGAATCCTGCGAAGCGACGTGCTGGTATTTGCTAGCGACCGCGAAACACTACCTTGTCGCGGAACGCACGCGGGCCATGTTCAAGCAGAGCCGCTACACCGGCGCGCATATCTTCGGTGTCAAAAACACCGGGTGCCACTTCGTCTACCGTCTTATCCGCGGCGCGAATGCCGCCGTCCAGGTAGGATCGGACCATCCGCTTGCCGGCGGCATATGCTAGGGTCGGGCCGTTGGCCAGGCGCTCGGCGAATGCTCTCGTATCCGACTCGAACGACTCGTCAGGCAGCACCCGGTTCACGATATTCCATCGCTCGAACGTCGCCGCGTCGTATTGGTCCGCAGTATAGATGATTTCGCGCGCCCGGCCTGGCCCAGCACGCTCGGCAAGGCGCTGAACACCACCTAGAAGGGTGGTAGTTCCAATCAACGCTTCGACCTGAGCGAAATGCGCCGACGCGGCCGCGAAAATCAAATCGCAGGCGAGCGCTAGTTCCAGTCCTGCTGCGAGACATAGGCCTTGCACGGCAGCCACGGTAGGGAATGGCAACTCCTCGAGGTCGGCAATCAGGCGAAGTTGGCTCGTGAAGAGGTTGCGTGCCTCGGTCGACGTCCTGCCTTTGAAAACACTGACGTCGGCGCCGCCAGAAAAGACCTTGCCTTCCGCTCGAACCACCAATGCTCTCAGCGGGGTTCGCTTGGCTTCAGTTACGGCGGCTCGAAGGTCTTCTATCAATTCCATGCTGAAAAGATTCAGAGGTGGATTCGCCAGCGTCAGCAAACCTAGAGCACCGGCAGTTTCGAAACGTACCTTGTTCATCGCGTGTCTCCCTTTTCGATCAGCGCGCGAGCGACTGTTGAGCGCCGCTATATTTCGATGATTCAAATTTTTTCAGATAAGACTCCATGTCGGGCGCGAACGCCTCGTGCTTGCGCAGCCGGTCGAAATGAGCAAACGCATGCGGATATTCAGCGTCGATGCCGGCATGGAGGATCGGCTCGAAGCCTTTCTTTAGTAACTCACCGGACCTCGCCTTCTCATTGAAGAACAGCGCCAGTTCGCAAGCGAAGCAGATGTCGGCAATAGAGACGCTATCGCCCACTAAGAACCCGCGGTGGGGCGACAGCGCCTGATTGATTCCCGCCAGGTAGACTGCAAATCCATCACGCATCCTTGAATGAATCTCAGGCGACACCGTTCCACTGACCAATGACAGGAGGTAGATCTGTGAATCACGCGCAAAGACCAGACTCGTGTCGAGAAAGCTGTCGATGCGCGACGCTTCATAAGCATCGCGTCCATAGAGTTGGAGGCGAGCTTCACCCAGGCGCGCAACCGTTCGCATGATACTATTGGATTCGAAAATTCCGACCTTGCCATCCGGACTAAAAGCAGCAGGGACAGTGCCGAACGGATGCGCCTGCATGAAAGCATCGGTCTTATGCAGGGTCCCACTGAAGCCGACCTTGCCAGTCCTACTGTCGGCTGACGTTGCCAACTCGTCTCCAGAGAGAGGATGCGCGTCAAAGTCCCATAGCCATGATTGTAGCTCCTTGGGCGAGCTGCCTCTTACTTCGACGTCGACACCGCATAGCCGCCCGGCAATAGTAGCCTTCCAGATACGTGGGTTCGGCAGATATGAAAAAATGCGCAGATCACTCATGAGTTATCCCCCAGATGTTGTTCACCAGGTCTCGCGAAATGGCCTGATCTCGACATTGAATGACCAAGCGCTGCGATCCTGATGCGCGACGTGCCATACTTCGTCAGCGATCGCGGCGGGCTTGATGAAAAACTCACCGGGAGCGTCCGGCCAGCGTTTGCGCGTCCATTCCAGGTCGATGACAGCATCGATGAGCACATAGGCGACATGCACTCCTTTGGGTCCTAGCTCGCGGGCGATCGATTCCGCGAGAATTCGCTGTGCGGCCTTGGTCGGCGCGAATCCCGCGAAGCTGGCCTTGCCGCGAAGCGCAGAGGTGTTGCCGCTGGCGATGATGGCGCCTTCGCCTGCCGCGACCATCGCGGGTGCGAGCCGCCGCGCCAGATACAGCAGCGCCATGGTATTCACCTGGAAGTTCTGATTAAGAACCTTAGGGTCGATTTCCAGGAAATTACCGAAGGCGCCGCCCACAGCGTTATGAATCAACACCTTGGGTTCGCCGAGGTCCGTGCGGATAGCACTGATAGCAGTGTCCAGCTCCGCTTCATCGGTGACGTCGCACGGGTATGCGTGAGAGTTGGGGATTTCCGTCTCGAGCTTTGCTATACGCTCGCGATTTCGTGCAAGCATTGCAACGGCATATCCGCCTTGCGAGAAGCGGCGCGCGATTGCGGCGCCGGTTCCAGGTCCTACTCCGGTTACTACTGCCACTGGATTCGTTTTAGCCACGAGTTCATTCCTTCTTTGGCTGGCGTATGACCCGGTTACTTTCCAACCGCGCAATCTCGCTGGCGCCGTAGCCCAGTTCTGCAAGGAGGGCGGCGTTATCGGCGCCAAGGATGGGAGCCATCGCGCGTATCGTCGACGGCGTGCGATCAAAGCGAGCGGCGGGCCGCGGCATCCGCACTTTCCCGAACTCCTTGGTCTCGAATTCTTCGAGGATGTGATTCTCGCGGACCTGTTGGTCCTTCAGCAGCTCGAAGCGGCTCAATACCGGCGCAGATGGTACGTCGTTGGCGAGCAGCCTGGGCAGAATGTCGTCGGCGCGCCACTTCTCCAATTCTGCAGAAGTTATAGTGCGCCGCTCGACTGCGTTTATCGATCGGTCGCGCGCGGTCTTGAAGCGGGGATCGTCGATCAGATCCTCTCTGTTCAGCGAACGGCACATACCAGCCCATTCGTCGTCGGATAGAGCAGCCGCGGTTATGTAGCGATCCTGGGTCGCAAAGACCAGATCGGGGCCTAGCTCGCCGTCCGACGGATCGATCTCATCGCCGACAAAGGTCAGGCTAGGCATGGCCTCCGGCCATAGATAGGCGATCATCGTGTTGAGCATCGATAGCTGCACGTGCTGACCTTCACCCGATCGCTCGCGCGCGAAGAGCGCGGCGGTTATAGCCTGCGCCGCAGTCACGGCGGTCGTGAAGTCGGCAATAATTGTTCGCACCATCCTGGGACGTCCGGTGTCCCGGTCGCGCTGGACATCCGCCAACCCCGACATCGCTTGAATCACTGGATCATAGGCGCGCTGATTGGCATAAGGTCCGCTCGTCCCATAGCCGGTGATCGAGACATAGACAATGTCCTGACGAATAGCTCTTACCGCCGTTTCGGCCAGACCTATACGCTCGGCGATTCCGGGACGGAAGTTGTGAACCAGTACTTGCGCAGTAGCTATGAGCTTCTTTACGATCTCCAGGCCATCCGGTGACTTAAGATCGACCGCCAACGAGCGCTTGTTGCGGTTACAGCTCAGAAAGCCCGCGTTCATGCCGTTGCGGCCGCGACTGAAATGACGCATGAGGTCGCCACTCGGCGACTCGACCTTGATTACATCGGCGCCCTGGTCCGCCAGCATCATTGTCGCCACCGGGCCCGCGACCATCGTCGTCAGATCAAGTATGCGCACTCCGTTCATCGCACCCGGCATGTCCTTACCCCTTGGATTCGATCGGTGTCACTGGGGGCCAGCCTCGGCCTGGAAAATTTCTCTCAAGAGCCTTCCGGTAAGCTGGCCGTACAGTTACGCGGGAACGATACTCATGTAAGGTGTCAGAGAGCGGAATACGGTCCGTGACCGCCCAATCGAGGCAAGTCATAAGAAGGATATCGGCGACGCTGAACTGATCTCCCATCAGGTATCTCCCCGACTTTGCGATCCTGGGAGCCATCGCCTCAGCATTCTCCATGAAGTAGTTCCTCGCAGCCTCGACCGCCCTCGGCGCGGCACCGTAGATATGCTCGAGCCCGGCGTGGCGCCGCATGACGTATAGTGAACCCGCGTCGAGTTCCGTCAAGATGAAGTAGCACCATTCATTCAGTGCGGCTCTACTCTCAGCATCGCTCGGCGCCGCCATCACGCCGGGATGGGTGAAGGTCTCACTCAGGTACTGAATGATCGCCGCACTTTCGGTTAATACAAAGGACCCATGCTGAAGCACCGGAATCTTATGCCTGGGATTGATACGCATGAATTCATCGGTCTTGGTCTCTCCCGTGCGCGATCCAATCGCATGGAACTCATACTCCAGGCCCAGCTCGAGCAACATCCAATGAGGCCGCAGCGTGCGGCTGGTCCCGACTCCCCACAGGGTTAGATCATTCGTCATCGTATTGGCTCACGCAGCCAACTGGAACTCGTCCGTGAAGGGTCTGACATCGAGTTTGCACCTCACGCGCGCCTATTGATGGCGGCCGTCATGTTTGGCATATTAATGACGCTCGTAATCATACGTGTCAAGGACCGATCGCGAAACTTCAGGAATCGAATGCGAGTCTCGAAAGAAAAGGCCGCGGAGAACAGAGAACGAATATTGAGATCGGCCGCGCGCCTGTTCCGCGAGCAGGGCATCAGCGCTACCGGTGTTGATTCGATCACGGAGGATGCCGGTCTCACACACGGCGGACTGTATAGCCAGTTCGGATCGAAAGAGGCTATCGCGGCGGAAGCCGTTCGCTTCGCGCTGGCGCGGGGCAAGCGTGTGTGGCAGCGCACGCTGGAACGCAATCCGGGCAAGCGCGCGCTTCCCGCCATCGTCGACAGCTACCTGTCGCGCGCGCATCGCGACGCTCCCGGCAGTGGCTGTGTAGTTGCGGCGCTTGGCACCGACATAGCCCGGCAGCCGCGCCGTGTTCGTCAGGCTTTTACCAAGGAGATAAAGGCGGATCTCGAATTTTTTTCCCGGCTGATGGCAAAGGGGAACCGATCGCTCAGCTATGAGAACGCGATCGTGGCGTTTGCTTCCATGGCCGGTGCGCTGATTCTCGCGCGTGCGGTGAACGACGAAGCGCTTTCGGACTTGATATTGAAGAGTACTGCCGAACGAGTAATCAAACGCGCCAAAGTCCGCAAAGCTGTCCGCCGTTCCCGCGTCGCAACGACGAAAATCAAGGAGAGATAGCTTTGCAACACAGAAATGCCACCGCGGCGGTGATAGGAGCCGGCGATTACATCGGCGGAGCGATCGCTAAAAAATTTGCGGCCGAGGGCTTTACCGTCTTTGCGGGAAGGCGGCAGGGTGACAAGCTCGCGCCGTTGGTCGCGGAGGTCGAAGCGGGCGGCGGCAGAATTTCTGGGCGGTCGCTCGACGCGCGCAAGGAGGACGAGCTGACCGCATTTCTGCAGGACGCCGACAAGCACGCGCCTCTGGAGGTTTGCGTCTTCAACATCGGCGCCAACGTGAATTTTCCACTGCTCGAAACTACCGATCGCGTGTTCCGCAAAGTCTGGGAGATGGCCTGCTATTCGGGGTTCATCGCGGGCCGGGAAGCGGCCCGCCTGATGCTCCCGCGCGGCCGCGGAGCGATCTTCTTCACCGGTGCGACTGCCAGCGTGCGTGGCGGTATCGGATACGCGGCATTTGCGGCCGCGAAATTCGGCCTGCGCGCCGTTGCGCAATGCGCCGCGCGGGAACTTGGCCCGCAGAACATTCACGTCGCTCATCTCATCATCGATGCGGGCGTCGATACCGCCTGGGTGCGCGAACGAATCAAGGAGCGGGAAGGCGAAGAGGCGATGAAGAACCTCGACTCGGCGCGACTCATGCGGCCGGTCGCGGTGGCCGAGTCGTATTGGCAGCTTTACCAGCAACCGCGCGACGCGTGGACATTCGAGCAGGAGATCCGCCCCTTCGGAGAGAAATGGTGAGCCCATGGTCAAGGTAGAATTTCATTTCGACTTCGGCAGTCCCAACGCGTATTTGAGTCATCTCGTCATTCCTGAAATCGAAAAACGCACGGGCGTGAAGCTCGAATACGTGCCCGTGCTGCTCGGCGGCGTCTTCAAGATGACCAACAATCGATCGCCGGCGCAAAGCCTGATCGGCATCAAAAACAAGCCGGAATACGAGCGGCTGGAAATGAGCCGCTTCATCAAGCGTCACGGGATTACCCGCTTTCAGAGCAATCCGTTCTTCCCCGTGAACACCCTGATGATGATGCGCGGAGCGATCGCCGCGCGGCAGCTCGGCGTATTCGAGCGCTACGTGGACGCGATGTTCCGCAACATGTGGGGTGAGCCCAAAAAGATGGACGACCCCGCCATATTCCGCGCGGCGCTCGACGAAGCGGGGTTGCCAACCGCGAAAATCCTCGAGTTGATCGAAACCAAGCCGGTGAAAGACGAGTTGATCGAGAACACGAATCGATCAGTCGAGCGCGGCACCTTCGGCTCACCGACCTTCTACGTCGGCAACGAGATTTTCTTCGGCAAGGATCGGCTGCGCGACGTCGAGGAATTGATCGTAGCGTCGAAGTAGCCGCCCGGTCGCTGCCGACGCTGCTGGCAGACTCTCTGCGGAAGCGTTATGCAGTGCTGAATGAAAATCCGGTTCAAGGATCCGGTATTCGACGGTCAGCTGCTGCGCGCGCTCAGCCACGTCTACTATGGCGGCGCCGATGTGGGCGAGTGCATTTCAACCGCGGCGCGCATCCGCGAAGGCGACGCGACAAGTTGGCATGACGAATGGTCCGCGACGGCGCATCGCCTGTCTTCGAGCGCTGAAAAAAGCTTCCAGCAAGGTCGCTCGCAAAGCGCGCGCGAAGCCTGGCTGAGGGCGTCCAACTATTTTCGCACCGCCTACATTTTTCTGATGGGGCCGCCGCTCGATCCGCGCGCGACGCGCGCCTTCGACCTGCAGACGGAGACATTCCGGAAGGCCGCAGCTTTGTTTTCGCCGCCGGTCGAGCAAATCGAAATTCCTTACGATGGCACCACGCTCCCAGGCTACTTCTACCGTGCGAACGCCGACAGCCGGCCATCGCGCACTATCATTCTCACCGGCGGCTACGACAGCACCGCGGAGGAGCTGTACTTTTTCAACGCGGCTGCGGCGATACGGCGCGGCTATAATTGCATCGCCTTCGACGGCCCCGGCCAGGGTGCGGCGCTCATCAAGCAGAGTCTCTACTTCAGGCCTGATTGGGAAAATGTCGTTCGCCCGGTGGTCGATTACCTGGTCGCGCGCACCGACGTCGACGCGGATCGAATCGCGCTGATGGGACTCAGTTTCGGCGGCTATCTCGCGCCGCGCGGTGCCAGCGGAGAGCCGCGCCTCGCCGCCCTGATCGCGGATCCGGGGCAATATTCGCTGTTCGAAGCCGCCAGGAATCGGGTGCCGGGATTTTTGCGATCTGGATTGACCGGGCAAAGCCCGTTCGCTGCCGCGATCCTGCGACGCATATTCGATTCGATGCTCCGGCACCCGACGCGCGGATGGGCTCTGCGGCGCGGACTGCTGGTCCACAACGTATCGACTCCTTTCGACTACTTCAAAATGACTCGCGACTATTCTCTCGAAGGGCTCGCGGGCAAAATCACCTGCCCGTCGCTGATTTGCATGGCTGAGAACGACGACATCGCTGCGTACGCGAAAGTACTGTTCGACGTGCTCACTTGCGAGAAGCAGTTCATGACCTTCACGAACGCAGAAGGCGCCGGCGAGCATTGCGAAGACGGCAATCGATCGCTGTTCCATCAACGCGCCTTCGATTGGCTCGACGACGTGCTCGAAAGACCCCGCTAGCCAAATCGGCGGCCGCGTCACAGCCAGAAAAACGCGTCGAGCCTTTGCCCTAAACCCGATAAGGGCCTAGGCTAAGGGCTCGCGCAAATACCGGCATGGGAGGGCTGACTCATGATTAGCGACGACGATGACCGCGAGTTAATTTTCGACGACGAACATCCCGGCCCCCAGGTGCTCGAGTCCGCGCTCGCCAACACCACGCTCAGCGAGGTGGTGTCGCAGCCGCCGCTGATGGTCTCCGCTTCCGCCACTCTCGCCGACACGATTCACCTGATGCAGCAGGAGCGCCGCGCGTGCGTCCTCGTGATGGAGAACGATCGCCTCGCCGGCATTTTCACCGAGCGCGACATCCTGATGAAAGTCGCCGGCCAGCCGCTAGACCTCGTCCATACTCCGGTCTCGATGTCGATGACGCCCGATCCTTTCACGCTGCCTGCCGACGCCAACGTCGCGTTCGCGCTCAGCAAGATGGTGCTCGAGGGTTTCCGCCACATTCCGCTGGTCGACGATGCCGGCCGTCCAACTGCGGTAGTCTCGATGCGCAATCTTATCGAGTACCTCGGCGAGATCTATTCGCGCGAGCTGCTGACGATACCGCCCGATCCAAATCAGCACCGCTTCAAGAGCCGCGAAGGCGCCTGATACTCTCGCTTGACGCAGCGCACATGCCCGCGCTAATGCCGCCTTGATGCGGTTGAAATACTTTCGCGCGCTAACGCTTGTTGCCCTCGCCGGACTGGTGTTGGGAGGGCTATCGGGATGCGGCGTCAACAAAATCCCGACGCTTGACGAGCAGGTGAAGGCCGCATGGAGCGAGGTCCTCAACCAATATCAGCGCCGCGCCGACCTTATCCCCAATCTCGTCGAGACCGTCAAAGGCTACGCGCATCAGGAGCAGCAGGTGCTGACCCAGGTGACCGAGGCGCGCGCGAAAGCCACCCAGATGCAGCTGCCGGCGGACATCCTGTCCAATCCGCAGGCCTTTCACGAGTTTGAGCAGAACCAGGCGGCTATTAGCGGCGCGCTCGGACGGCTGCTCGCGGTGGCAGAGGCCTACCCCGATCTCAAGTCGAATCAAAATTTTCTCGCGCTTCAGTCGCAGCTCGAAGGCACCGAAAATCGAATCGCCGTAGCGCGGCGCGATTACATTCTCGCGGTGCAGGACTACAACACCGAGCTGAGAACCATCCCGGGCCGCTGGATAGCATCGATCCTTTATCCTGATATGAAGGTACGCGAGACTTTCACCATCTCCGACCAAGCCCAACAGGTGCCCCAGGTCAAATTCTGATGCGCCCTCGCGCACGCGCGAACTGTGCGATTCGAGCCGCGTCCGCGCTGCTTCTTCTGCTCATCTTCGTGTCGCCGGCACTGGCGGCCGAGCCAACATTTCCCGAATTAACCGGTAGGGTCGTCGATAATGCCGGCGTTCTCTCCGCATCGACCCAGAGTGAACTCACCGACATGCTCGCCGCGCATGAGCGCGCAACCGGCCAGCAAGTCGTGGTGGTCACGCTCGACTCGCTGCAGGGTTACACCATCGAGGATTACGGTTATCAGCTCGGCCGCTACTGGGGCATCGGGCAGAAAGGCCAGAACACCGGCGCACTGCTGATCGTCGTGCCCAAGGAGCACAAGGTTCGCATCGAAGTCGGCTACGGCCTCGAAGGAACGCTCACCGACGCAGCCAGCCGCACGATAATCGAGAGCGACATCCTGCCGAGCTTCCGAAGCGGCGACTTCAGCACCGGCATCGTCAATGGCACGCAAGCGATAATACAGGTGCTGGGTGGGACTCCGCTCAGTGCGGAATCTGCCATGCAGCCGGTGGAATCGGAATCCCAGCCGGCTCCATGGCAAGGCGTACTGTTCCTCATCGTTTGGAGCATCATCTTCTTCGGCGGGTGGGCATTCTTCATTATTTCCTGGTTGCGTCATCGCAACGACCCGCACGTCTGGTCGAGCGGCGGGTACCGGGGTGGTTGGTCCGGTGGATCGTCTGGCGGAGGCTTCGGCGGTGGCGGCGGTTTCTCCGGAGGAGGGGGATCCTTCGGCGGCGGCGGCGCGTCGGGGAGTTGGTGACTGTGGCTCGAACGCTTACTCAGGAAGAACGCCGGAGCATCGACAGCGCGATTGCCGAGCTCGAGCAACGTACCGCCGCGCATCTCGCAGTCGTGGTTGTTCCGGCGAGCGATCGCTATTCGCTGTATCCGCTGGTGTGGGGACAGCTGGCCGCGCTCGTGATCGTCGGCATATACTCGGCCTTCCGCCCGGGACCCGGCATACGAGTCTCAATTCTCATCCAGGTACCCGCGAGTATTGTACTCACGCTGCTCTTCGATTGGCTTCCGATCCGGCTCGCACTCGTGCCCAGGCGCGTCAAGCAAGGTTATGCGCGCATGCTCGCGCAATGGGAATTCGCCGCGCATGTAACACTGGCCTCGCATCGTAACTTTGTCCTGCTGTTCGTCTCTCTCGGCGAGCGCTATGTCGAGGTCATTGCGGATCGCGGCGTTCACGCGATGGTGCCTGACGGCACGTGGGACAAAATCGTGAGCGACTTCCTCGCGAAGGTGAAAGCTGGGCGCGTCGCCGACGGCGTGCTGGCTGCCGTCGCTGCCTGCGGCGCCATCTTGAAGGAACATCACCCGGGCCAGGGCGCATCATAATCCTTGACGCGGCGCATACGCCCGCGCTAATCGCAGCTATGCAAACGATACACGCTGCCGACGTAAAATGGGGCGAAGTTTCGGGGCATCGCTCGGGCGGGATCGATTTCAAGCGCCTGCTCCAGGGCACCCCCGGCGCGCCCGACAATTTCGAACTAAGTATCGTGCGAACGGCTGGCGACTACTATACGCCGCGCCATCGTCACAACTTCGACCAGGTTCGGCTCTGCCTCGAAGGCGCAATGAACTACGCGCCCGGCAAGGACTTGAAAGCCGGCACCGTCGGCTATTTTCCCGAAGGCACTTTCTACGGCCCGCAATCCGACACGAGCAAGTCCGTCGTGCTGCTGCTTCAGATGGGTGGATCGGCCGGCTACGGTTTCATGAGTTATCAGCAGTTGAATCGCGGTTACGAGAAACTGTGCGACCTCGGACAATTCGACGGCGGCGTCTTTACCCGCCAAGGCCCCGACGGCCGCGTCGTTCGCAAGGACGGCTACGAGGCGATTTGGGAGCACGTCAACGGGCGCGCCGTCGAGTATCCGCCACCGCGCTACGAAGAGCCCATCATCATATATCCCGATGGCTTCGGCTGGATCGCGACGCATGACCCCGGCTTCGAGCTGAAGCACATGGCCACCTTCGGCGAGCGCGCTCTGAACATCGGCGAGATTCGCGCCAAGCGCGGCGCGCGCCATAAGGTCGATCGGCATCGCGCACCCGAGCTGCTGTTCGTCACGAACGGTGCGATCCGCGACGTAACTTCCGGCGAGGTGCTCGATACGCACACTGCGTTCCGCGTCGATCCCGCCGACACTGGCCGCGAGATCGAAGTCGTGGAGGACTGCGTGCTGTTCTTCATCCAGCTCCCGAAGTTCGACTCGCAATCCGCATCCGCGGCCGCGTGATCGCCGCGAGCGCAACTGACTAATCGACTGACTATTGGAGGCCTTCACGATGGCATCTACCACCGCAATACCGCGCGCACACGGCGCCCGCACTTCGAGGACTCGCGCAGGCGGCCGCGATAAGGCACCCGCCGGTTTCCACCAGTCGTGGTACGCGATCGCGCGCTCGGACGAAGTCGGCGCGCGTCAAGTGATCGGACGCGACTTCCTTGACGGCCGCGCTATCGCCTATCGCGGCGAGAACGGCCAGGCCGTTGTGATGAACGCCTACTGCCGCCATCTCGGCGCCGACCTCGGCATGGGCAAGGTCGTCGGCAACGACATTCAATGCGCGTTCCATCATTGGCAGTACGGCCCCGACGGCGGATGCACAAAAATTCCCGCGTCCGAGAAAATTCCCAAGGCCGCAAAAATGTTCAAATACCCCACCGTCGAAAAGTGGGGACTGATCTGGGCGTTCAACGGCGCCAAGCCGCTGTTCGACGTGCCCGAATTTGTCGATTACGCCGAGCCCGATCTCGACGTCCGCACCGCCGAGGCCTTCGATCTGCCGGTCGAGCCGTGGGTGCCGTTCACCAACTCGATGGATTTTCAGCATCTTCGCGTCCTGCACGGTCTCAAGATCGAATGCGACCCCGACGCGATCGAGGTCCGCGACTATCGCATCCAGTACGACGTGCGCTTCGAGGATCCCAATCTCGGCATTTTCGATCAGCGCATCCGCGTGACCGGCACCAACACGATCGCGCTGGCGGGACGCCTAAATGGCATGGCGATTCTCTCGATGGCGACCGGGACGCCGACGCCCGACGGCCGCACTCACGGATGGTCGGTCACTGCGACGCCGAAGTCCGAGGGCAGCGACGCCGAGCGCGAGCAGCGCCTCCAAATAGGCGAGGCATTCTTCCGCCGCCTCATCCAGGAAGACGAGCCGATCATGCAGACCATCCGCTTTCACGACGGCCTGCTCATCGACGCCGACCGCGCACTCGCGCGCTTCCTGCAATACGTGCGGCGTTTTCCAACCGCGCGACCCGCCGCCGATTAAACAGGAGGTGCTTCGCCGTGAAGGCATCGACTCGTTTTGCATTCCGGACGATCATCGTCCCGCTCGCGATTGCGGGAGCGTTGGCGTCGCCGTCGATTGCGCACGCCGCCGCAAAGTGTCCGAACCGATTTTTCAAGAAGGTGCAGGTCAAAGGCGTCGGCGACTCGGAAGCCAACGCCCAGGCGGCTTACAACATCGATCTCGCCAAGAAGATCGCGAACGCGAAGCCAGACTGCGAGAAACTCGAGTGCGAAGAGAGCGACAACGAGTCCTGCACCTTCCTGCACACGGAGATCAAGAAAGCCAAATGCACGCCGCAAGGTCCCGGCTTCAAATGCGTCGGATGGATTCGGCCGGGATGCTTCTGCCTGGATCCCGACGAAGAAGTTAAATGACCGCGCGCGGCGCGTATCCGGCCAGTTTTTCGAGGAGGTAAAATCATGGCTCGTTTGACGGGCAAGGTAGCGTTGATTGTCGGCGGCGGCGCGGACGGACCGGCGAAAGCGGGCGACAAACTCTCGATCGGCAACGGCCGCGCGACTGCGATAATGTGCGCGCGGGAAGGCGCGTCGGTGATGGTCGCCGATCGATCGCTCGAGCTCGCGCAGCAGACCGCCGCCGCGATTCGCGAGGAAGGCGGCCGCGCCGACGCGGTCGCGGCCGACGTGAGCATCGAGGATCAATGCCGCGGTGCCGTCGAAGCCACCACGCGCGCGTTCTCCGCGATTCATCTGCTCGTCAACAACGTCGGCATCGCGATCGGCGGCAACCTGCTGAAGACCTCGACCGAGAATTTCGACAGGATGCTCGCGGTCAACCTGCGCAGCCACTTCCTGATGATGCGCTACGCGGTGCCCGAGATTGCGAAGTCCGGTGGCGGCGCGATCGTCAACGTCTCGTCGCTGGCCGCATTGCGATCCAACTCACAGATTTCCTACGAAGCGACCAAGGCTGCGCTGCTCGGTCTCTCGCGCTCGGCCGCAGTCTCGCATGCGCGCGACAACATCCGCGTCAACACCATCCTGCCCGGCCTCATCGACTCATCGATGGTGCGCAGGCTCGTCGGCGACCGCGAGAGCACTGTCGCCCCGCGAATCCCGCTGCGCCGCCAGGGCACGCCGTGGGAAATCGCCAAGGCGATCGTCTTCCTCCTCTCCGACGACGCGTCATACATCACCGGCACGGAACTGATAGTAGACGGCGGCCTCGCCGCCCGTTGAGTCGAATCATGCGCAAAGTGAAAGTTGGCTACCAGCTTGATTTCCGCAATCCGCCGGGCAGCTCGATTTCGTTTCGCGACCTCTACCGCGAATCGCTGGCACAGGTTGAGGCGGCCGAGCAGCTCGGCTTCGATTCCATCTGGCTCACCGAGCATCATTTCACCGACGATGGCTACCTGCCCGCGATGCTACCCGCGGCCGCTGCCATCGCGGCGCGCACGACGCGCGTGACCATCGGCACTTATGTGCTGCTGGCGCCGTTTTTCCATCCGCTGAAGCTTGCCGAGGACGCCGCCTTCGTCGATGTAGTCTCGGGCGGCCGGCTGCGGCTCGGAATCGGCCTGGGCTACCGGGCCGAGGAGTTCGAAGGCTTCGGCGTGCCGCGCGCGCAGCGACTCGGCCGTACGCTCGAGACCGTCGAGATTCTCAAGCGCGCGTGGACCGGCGAACGCTTCAGCTTCGACGGCAAATATTTCAAGTTTCGCGACGTGCGCGTGCTGCCGCGGCCCGTCAGCCAGCCGCATCCCGAATTGCTGTGGGGCGCGGGCGCCGTGAAATCGATACGTCGCGGAGCAGATCTCGATATGGGATTTGCATGCGTCGGTGGACGCAAGGAAATCGGCATCTATCTCGAAGCGCTCAAAGCGGCCGGCAAGGATCCAGCGCGCTATAGCATCATCAGCAATCGCGTGGTTTACATCGCCGACAGCGAGGAGCAGGCGTGGCGCGAAACTCGCGACGCGCTCATGTACCAGGCCGAACTGTACGGCAAATGGCTATCGGCGGCAGCCGGCACCACCGATCAGAGCAAGGTGCTGATCCGTCCCGATCCCGACAGGCTTCGGCGCACTAGCGTGCTGGGCACACCGGCCGAGGTCGCCGCGCGCTTGGACGAGATAATCGAGTCGACTCCGATGACCGAACTCATAGTGGTGACGCAGTTGCCGGGACTCGATCCCGCCAAGGCCCGGCGATCGCTCGACCGGTTCGGCGCGGAAGTCCTGCCGCGCATCAAGTAGCTTCGCCCGGATTTGCTGCGCGCAAAAAAGAAAACCCCCGGCGTTACCGGGGGCTTTCGGCTCTGGAATTCAGCAGTCTTTAGACGCCGCCAGGAACGATGATCTCCGCACCGTGGTCGTAGGTCACGGACCACTTCACGTGCGCCTGGTTGGCCAGGAAGTAGTCGGAGTACGCCCACAGACTCATCAGATCAGTTTTCGCGAAGGTCTGAGTATCCACCAGATCGCTGCAGGCCGTGTCAGGCGCCGTGATCGTGCAAGTGAGATCACAATCGGCCGGGAAGGAATTTCCGTCGCACAGGAAAAAGAAAAAAGTGCTCGGCGCTCCGCCGACTCCCTCTGTTCCGGGATCGGCGTCCACGTTGATAAACAAGCGCTCTGCAGTTCCCGCTTCAGACATCGGTACTTCGGTCGCCTGCGACGTGTCGGCGCCGTTCCCCGGTCCCATGATCAGGATAGTGCCCGGAAAACCCACACTGTTGAAGCCGGACAATCCAACGTTGTAGGCGCCGCCCGACGGGGTTCCCAGTCCGCCCAGCGAGCCGCCGGTGAAAACGGATATATTCGCCTCGATGATGCCCGGCGTACCGGACGCTCCGGTCGGTCCGGTCGGACCAACAAGTCCTGTCGGCCCGCGGACGCCATTGTTGCCCATGATTCCTGCCGGCCCAGTCGGTCCGGTTGGTCCGGCAACGCCCTCAGGACCCTGAGGTCCCGCTGCTCCTTGCGCCCCGGTTGGACCCGTAGCGCCGGGAAGACCGGACACGCCCTGAGCGCCCGCAGGTCCCGCATCTCCGGTCACGCCGGTGGGTCCGACGTCACCGACGGGCCCGGTGGTCACCCAATCAAGCTCGACCTGACCCGCGGTGCATTCGTCGACGCCGAGGTTGATGCCCTTTATTTTACCGGTGCTCGTGCTGACACAGATCTCGATATTTTCCGCGTGGCCTACGCCGGGAAGTGCCAAAAAACTGACTATCGCGACGGCGGTCGCACCGACCATCCAGCGCCACGAAAATTTCAAGGAAGCAGGCATGTTGACGCCCTCCATTATCTTTTGCCTTCCGGCCCTGCTGCGTTCCGATCGCAATTTCATTTCCGTTCTCCTCCTCACGTCCACGGATCAGAAGGCGCCTGACGAGCTGATGGCGAAATCCATCGACCATCTGATGTCAGAGATTTCGGTCGTGATATCCACGCCGGAGGAGTTGTAGGCCTCAATCGAGAGGGTGTCGCCCGGCAAGTAGTCCAGAAAGCCAGTTGTGTTGCAGGAGGTTGCCGCCCCTGAAATGGTGCAAAACGGATTCAGCGTTATATCGCAGTCCCCGTTGTCACAGACGATAAAGGTGTAATCGGCACCGTCACCACCCGCACCGTCCGGTGCGAGCGAAACGAACAGATTGAAAGCCGTGCCGCCCGGAACTGGAACTGCGACGCTGGTCTGCGGGTTGGCGGTTGGTACCGTAGGCGGCGGCGGTGGGAAGGGGAAAGCGATTCCATTTCCCGACGCGCCATTTCCTGGACCGAGGAATATTGGTGTGGTGGGCACTCCGTCGAATCCAGTATTCTCGTCCAAGCGGATGCCGGCGGCTCCGCCAACGGTTCCGCCGAGCGTGCCGCCGCTCAGGATTTCAACGTCGTCATTCGAGCCTGTTGGAAATGACGGTACCCCGCTGGGTCCGACCGCTCCCAATGCGCCCGTAGGGCCCGTCGGTCCGGGGAAGCCCACGTTGCCAGTCGGTCCGGTAGGACCTATCTCGCCCATCACTCCATCCGGACCCGTCTCACCCATAGCGCCCATTGGACCCGATGGCCCCACTGGACCAACCGCGCCCTGCTCGCCGGTCGGCCCCGCCGCACCTGCCGGACCAGTGGGTCCGACTGCACCGGGCGCGCCCATCGGGCCCGGCGCTCCGGGAATGTTCCATATCAGTTTGAAGTTTCTATTGCGGCAGGGGATGTTGACCCCGGTGATGTCCCCGTTCCTTGCTATGCAGATCGAGATGATCCCGGTGTCTGGCGTTTGTGCGTTTGCCGCCGGCGATATGCTCGCTATTAGAATCGCAGCTGCCGATGCTCCAACGAGCCAGCGCCACGCGTGCTTGAAAGATTGAGGCATTCTCGTCCCCTCCCTGACTGTTACCATTCGCGTACTCAGCATTGCCTGCTCCCCTATGCGACGGTTACATCGCCGGTGTCGGGGTGGGTGTCGGTAGATCGCCGCCCGTCTGGTGCATCACCACCGTCCACGTTACCTCCGTCGGAGCTGCTCCGTCGCTGGCGGTGGCTTTGAGAGCGATTGTGTCGCCCGGACTGAAACTCTGGGTATCCACCAAATCGCTGCATGTAGTCAGGTCGCCGAGATTGATCGCGCACTTGACCGGCGACGAAGTACAGTCGCTGTTGACACAAAGTTGAAACGAGTAGCTCTGGCCCGCTCCAGGTACGTTCTTGGTCTGCACCCACAGTTGAGTTTCAGTCGAAGCGTCGATTGGCACTGCCTCGCTTTCAAGCGCGATGTCGGCGCCGTTGCCGGGGCCGTAGTAAATCGGGTTGGTACCTTCACTCAAACTGGTGAAGTCAGTTCCCGCCAACTCGTTGGTGAACCCATACAGCAGCACTGCGTTGCTGCCCAGGTCACCGCCGCTCAACGTGTAGAACTGCACCCCGTCGATGCCGTTAACACCGGTTGGACCGGTTGGTCCGGTCGCGCCAGTCGGTCCGGTCGGACCGGTGGGTCCTTGCGGTCCTTGCTGACCGGTTTCTCCAGCCGGGCCGATAGGGCCGGTAGCTCCCACGAGTCCAACCGGTCCGATCGCACCTGCGGGACCGGCCGGCCCTTGCGGGCCCGTCACTCCCGTCGGTCCGGTGGGACCGATCGGCCCTTGCTCGCCCAGGGTGCCTTGCGGTCCAGTGGGTCCGGCGACTCCATCCTGAAGCCAGGTGATCGCGCGATTGGGCGTAGTGCAGGAACCGTTGACCGAAATTATTTTCTTGGTCTTTGCACCGATACAGATCGTGAGAACCGCTTCTCCGCCGGCGTGTGCAACGCCCGCGAAAAGCAGCGCCCCCGCCGCGGCGCACAGCATCACGCGTCGCGCATGCCTGAGTAATACGTGCATTACCGTCCCTCCCTAGAAACTCGCGCCAGAAAACGGCTCCTGGCCTGCCTCGCCCAAATTCGGGAACGCGGGATTTAACTCACGGGTCCCCCCCGGGACACTACGGGGACATTCATCGCAGAAAACCATGGTATGAGTCAATCACCTTCTTAAACGTAAGTTGACCCAGCCGCTGGTACCTATCGTATATTTAATCGTTGTATAACTTAGACCTCTCTTGACCATGCTTATGCAGTCTGCTCATTATTTGTGACTCAAACGCAGCAATCCCGCCTCGCAGAATGAATATTCGCCGAACTTAAACGTCGCTGCGCTGCTACTTTTAGCTATATTTTACTACACGGTGCGGAAACCGAACTCCGTGTTCCCTGGAGAACGCGGCGCCGGCGTTTGCCGGCTCGCTCATGCACATCGTAGACTGCTCACGAATCACCACCATGACCGTCGAATATATTCCGCGCACACGCGCTCTCTACAGCGACTTCATTCCCTACCGATGGGTCGAGAATGATTCTGCGCCGTTTACTGCGCTTACCAAGCCAATTAGCGAGTGCAGAGTCGCGATGATTAGCTCAGGCGGAATAATGTATCGCGATCAGCCGCGCTTCCATCACGAGGACGCCTCCTATCGGCACATTCCGATTGGCGCGCGCCCCGATGAACTCAGCGTCTGGCACTTCGGCTATCCAACCGCTGACGCCGAGCGCGATGCCAACTGCGTCTTCCCGCTCGATCGGATGCGCGAGCTCGAAACGGCCGGCGTCATCGGCGAACTCGCCGATCCCGCGTTCAGCTTCATGGGCGGGATTTATTCGGCGCGCAAAGTCCGCGACGAACTCGCTCCGCAGATCGTCGATGAGCTCAAACGCGCTCACGCCGACGCGTTCTTTCTCGTTCCCGCATGACCCGTATGCCATCAGTCCGTTGGACTGATCGCGCGCGCAGTCGAAGCAGCGGGGATTCCCACGCTCAGCATGACCTCGGCGCTCGACATCACGCGGTCGGTCAAGCCACCGCGCGCGGTGTTCGTAAATTTTCCGCTGGGCCATCAGACCGGTCCGCCGCATCAACCTGAACTGCAGCGGCGGATCATCAAGGACGCGATGCGCGCGTTCGAAACGATCGACGCTCCAGCAACAATCGTCGAGTTGCCCTACGTATGGGACGCGAATGATCGATCGTGGGAAGAAATCGACTACACGAAAGGATGGATGCCGTCGCGCCCATCGCACGAAGCCGCCGACGCGCTCGAAGCCCAACGCCAGCAAAAATTCCGCAAGTAAGTCCTCCAGGTTCCCCATCTCGCACTTCGCGATGCGCGCGAGTACCTTCATTCCGGGCGGAGGTGCCACCTAAATGGACGGATTTCACGAACTCGGGATTGTGACGATGCTAGCGTTGCTCGAATACATGATACTGGGCGTGATGGTGGGACAGGCGCGCGGCACGTATGGGGTCGAGGCGCCTGCCACCACCGGCAATCCTGACTTCGAGCGCATCTTCCGCGTGCACGTAAATACGCTCGAACACCTGATCGTCTTCATCCCGGCCGTGTGGATATTTTCTGTGACGATCAACTATCACCTCGGCGTAATCCTGGGCCTGCTGTTCGTGGCAGCGCGCGTCATTTACGCGCAAGGATATATGAGCGCAGCCGCCAAGCGCGGCCCCGGCGCGATCGCGAGCGCCGCAATCAACGGCACCCTGGTCCTGTGCAGCCTGATCTGGCTGATTGTGAAAGCGCTGTAAGCAGAGTTCGCGTCCTTTACAGTTCATCCCCGACGCCGCTAATCTCACGGAGTCCGAGATTCATTTTCAATTTTCATCATCAAGGAGAAATCGCTCATGGCGGAAGAACGCAAAGGTGCCGTTACGATGCGGGGAAACCCGCTGACGCTGGTCGGCCCCGAAATCAAGGTCGGACAGAAGGCACCCAACTTTAACGTGGTCGGCAAGGGGATGGCGCCGGCGACGCTCGATCAATTCAAAGGCAAGGTCAAAATCATCACGACGATCCCGTCGATCGACACGCCAGTATGCGACGCGGAGACGCGCCGCTTCAATGTCGAGGCGGCCAATCTGCCCGGTGACGTGCAGATTCTGTCGGTCTCGATGGATCTGCCGTTCGCGCAGGCGCGATGGTGTGGAGCGGCTGGCGTGGACAAAGTGACTACGCTGAGCGATTGGCGCAGTGCGAGTTTCGGCACGGAATACGGCGCGTTGATCAAGGAACTGCACTTGCTCGCGCGAGCCGTATTCGTCGTCGACAAGAACGACAACGTGACCTATGTCGAGTACGTCAAGGAAATCGCCGAGCAGCCCAACTTCGAAGCGGCGCTGGCAGCAGCAAAAAAAGCCGCCGCCTGATTGGAACGGGGAACTTAATCGCACTGAACCCGCCGTGGGTTCAACCGCAGATTAAGTTCCCCTCTCCTCGAACGTGTCACCGCTGCACTTGCGCGTGATATCGTCCTGCATGCCTATCGACGCACCCGATCGCTTCGCTTTCACCGACGCCCTCAAGCGCGGCCTCTACGAGGCCATCTTCCGCCGCCGCGATATCCGCGAATTCATTTCGGATCCGATTCCCGACGAGGTGCTCGCACGCGTGCTTATCGGGGCCCATCATGCGGCCAGCGTTGGCTTTACGCAGCCGTGGGATTTCATCGTGGTGCGAAGTCGCGAACAGCGGCGCCGCGTGAAGGAGATCTTTGAAGCCGAGCACGCCAAAAATGCGGCCGAGTTCACCGGCGAGCGCCGCGATAAATATCTCTCGCTCAAGCTGGAAGGTATTCTCGAAGCTCCGCTGAATCTGATAGTCACTTGCAAGCCCGACCGCTTCGGTCCGGCGGTACTCGGAAAGACCAGCATCCGCGACGTCGAGATTTATTCGGCCTGCCTCGCCGTGGAAAATTTGTGGTTGACGACGCGCGCCGAGGGACTTGGCATGGGATGGGTCAGTATTCTACGGAATGACGCGCTCGCCGAAATCTTCGCGATTCCCGACGATGTGATACCGGTCGCCTACCTATGCATCGGCTATGTTCGAGAGTTTCCCGACCGGCCGATACTCGCAAGCGCGGATTGGGCGCAGCGCCTGCCGCCAAAGTCGCTGATTCACTTCGACTCATGGAACGATGCGAGCGCCCGACAGTCTCCAGCAGCAGAATCTTTGCTCGCGAAGATAGACGATCATTCAATTTGGCGGGCGATCTTTCCGAAAGATTCTCCCGACAAACCGCCATCGCAAGATTAAGCTCGTTTCAACGCATCGGCGGACGCACCTGGCTATTTACGAAATACTATCTCGAATAGCCAGTTGCTATCGCCAATTGCTAGTTGGGTTTAACGGTCATGCCAGCCAGCGTGGTGGTGATCCCATCCGCCGTGGACTCCGACAAAGCATCCTGAAGCCGCGGTCATTGCGAACAACAGCACGACCGCCTGCAAAATACTCACTATTCTCCTTTTCATGGTCGTTCACCTCTCACCTTCAGATAGTGCATAGCGGATGCCATCCGAATTTCCCATGGATCGGTGAAGGTTTCGCAATGTGCCAGAACGGCGCGAACCCCAATTGGGGTGTCGTTTTTTCTGAGTGCCGGCTTTCCCGGACTCATAAAGTTAAGCTATGACCGCAAGACAAATTATGGTCATGGTCGCGTCGCGAAAAAGGAAACCGTATGAATTTCAGTAGATTGATCGTGCTGTCCTCGCTGATCGCGCTGGTCGGATGCAGCGCGCAGAATCCCGCGCCGAATAACCCTGCCACGCAGGCGCCGCAAACCTCGTCCGCCCCCGCTCCGGCGAACACTTCGATCGCTCAGCACGACGGATGCACGATCGACTTCGCGAAAGTCTGCCAGACCTACATCGATCAGCCGCAATTCACCTACAACGGCGACGAGTACGACTGGACGCGCTTCCAGCAGTCCTTTACCAGGCATCCCGACGTCGAGATCTGGGCGCGCTATGACAATGGGGACGTCGTCGCCGACGTCGAATGCCACATCGACACGCAAAATCGCAAAGTCGAATGGGCTCGCCTGCTAGCCAACCCGCCACTGACCGATAAATCGTGGGCCTACGCAAAGTCCAAGCGATGGTGCCAGGAAGACTCGCCCGACTACGCCGGATGGACCGCATACTGGAACAGCGGAACCACGCATCAGTAAAAGTGGGCGCGTCCTTGTGTGCCGCTGCGTCTCATGATGCGATTGCGCGGTATGTCTTTGCTTAGTCAGACCATTGCCTCGATTCTGCCGCTCGATAACGAAGCGGCGTGGGCTGCGGACGCGCGGCTGGACGCTCTTACCAAGCCTCCGCGCAGTCTCGGACATCTCGAGGAACTCGTGCACCGCTATGCGGCAATCCGCCACGACGAATCGGTGAAACGCGGACGCGGCGCAATCGCCGTGTTCGTCGCCGATCATGGCGTCGCGGCCGAAGGCGTGAGTGCATTCCCGCAGGCCGTTACGGTCGAGATGCTGCGCAATATTGCTGCCGGCGGCGCGGCTATCAGCGTGCTCGCGCGCCGCTTCGGCTATCCGCTGAAGATTGTCGATGTCGGCGTGAAGACCGACACGAGCGCCAACCCGCTGGCGGGAGTGACGTACGGACGCGTCGGCGCCGGCACGCGCAACTTCCTCGACGGTCCCGCGATGACTCCCGACGAAACCACGCGCGCGCTCGAAGTGGGAATCGAAATCGCGCGCGAACTCGCGGCCGACGGCGCCACGATGATCGGCATCGGCGAGATGGGCATCGCGAACAGCACGCCGGCCGCCGCGCTCCTGTCGGCGCTGGCTTCGATCCCGCCCGACTCGATAGTTGGACGGGGTACCGGCCTTGACGACGCGGGCGTGAGCCACAAGTCTGACGTGGTCGCGCGCGCACTCGAGCTTCATCGCGCGGCGCTCGGCGCGGGCGAGTCGATGCTGGCGGCGATCGGCGGTTTCGAGATTGCCGCGATGGCCGGCGCATGCCTGGGCGGCGCCGCATCCAAAGTCCCCGTTGTCGTAGACGGTTACATCGCAACGGCGGCCGCGGCGGTCGCGGAGAAGATTCATCCGGGCTTGTTCGATCATCTTTTTTTCAGCCATCGATCGGCCGAAGGCGGCCACGCCCTCGTACTCGATCACTTCAGGCTCCGCCCGATTCTCGATCTCGACCTCAGGCTCGGAGAAGGCACCGGTGCCGCGCTCGCGATGAACGTGATCGACTCCGCGCTCGAGCTGCTGCACAACATGGCGACGTTCGAGGGCGCGGGGGTCTCGGGCAAAGTGCGATGAGCGACGAGGCGGCTCCAGCGGCGAGCGGCTTCTACACCGAACTGTCGCTGGCTTTCAGCTTCCTGACGATCCTGCCGGTGATCGATCGACGTCCCGCCTCCGATGAGACAGTGGCCGCGTCGTTCGCGTGGTTTCCGATCGTAGGATTCCTGGTGGGCGTGGCTCTGATTGGCGAGGATCGGCTGCTGGCATACGTCTTTCCGCAAGTGATTCGATCGGTTCTCATCATCATCTCGCTGACCATCATCACCGGCGCGGTTCATCTCGACGGACTGGCCGACACGGCCGACGCGCTCGGCGCCGGACGGGATCGCGAACGCGCACTGGACATTATGCGCGACAGCCGAGTCGGGACGTTCGGCGCAAGCGCAATATTCTTCGACTTGGCGCTGAAAATCCTGGCGCTGTCGACGCTAGCGGGTCATCGCCGATACGTCGCGCTGATTGCCGCGCCGATGCTGGCGCGATGGGCGATGCTGCTGGTCACCCGCGGACTCCCATATCTCCGCGAGTCTGGTGCAGGATCCACGCTACTCAGCGGCGAAAGCACCCTGGGTCCGCGCGCCGCCGTAGTAGCCGCCTTCACACTCGCCGTCATCCTCGCGCTGGGCGCCTTGCGTCCGACAGCAGTCGCAATCGTCATCGTGTTCGCGATGCGATCGTTCTACCAACGATGGCTAGGCGGCGTAACAGGCGATCTGATCGGCGCATGCGGCGAACTGGCCGAGATCGCAGTCCTAGTCGCGATAGCCTCGTGACGTGCACTCCGGACTGAAACCCGAGAGCGAAAGCGCGTCCGCGCGATTTCGCGATTCTTCCTAATACTGGGTGCAGGGGTCGCCCCCCGCGACGGTGTCGATGCCGCCCGCCGCGCAGGCGTCCGTGTCTTCACTTCACTTTGAGTGGGTACCCCGCCACCATCAGCAGCGCCTGGTCCGCGACGGCCGCAATTTTCTGATTGGTCCATCCGAGCAAATCGCGGAAGCGGCGCGACTCGGCGTGATCGGTCGGCACGATTCCCGAGCCGACTTCATCGGTGACGACGATGCTCGCGAAGGACGCCTGCTTGAGCGCCGCCGCGAGGTTGTCCGCCTCGGCGAGGATTGGGCCGTCGTCGCCGTTATTACTCAGCATCAGGTTGGAAACCCACAGCGTCAGGCAATCGATCACAACGAGGTCGGCGCTGTCGCCCAGTTTCGCGAGCGCGCTGACGACCTGGACGGGTTCCTCTACTGTCTGGAAATCGGGCGGCCGGGTCGTGCGATGAAATTCGATTCGCGCCGTCATTTCGCCGTCGAGCGCCTGGCCGGTTGCGACGAAGAATTTGCGCTGATAGGGAAGCGCGAGCTTCAACGCGTACATACTCTTGCCGCTGCGCGCGCCGCCGGTGACTAATGCGATCGTTCCCATGCGAACCATCCAGCGTACACGATCGCGTCGCGCATGACGAAAATATTTCGCCCGACTTACCCGCTGTTGAGCAGCGGCCGTGCCGCGCGTAACTTTCGGCAGCGATGCGCGCGTCAGAAGCTCATCGCCTGTACGAAATACCGGTCAAAGATTCCACGGATTCGATTGCGGCGCTCCGCCAGCTCGGCGAGCATTCGCGCTGCGCCGTCGGTTACTTCAAATCCCATCCGGCGCGCGAGCGGGCGCAGGCTCGCGACAGAGGTCGGGACGGCCCAGGACGGCTGATCGCTCTCGATGCGTAGCCGATTCTCGAGGCGCGATAAAAATCGGTAGTCGTCTTCGAGCACGGCCGCGTCGGCGGGCGCCAGCAGATGGAGCGCGTCGAGCGCCTCGAGCAATCCAATAGTGTTGCGCACGCGCAGCTCCGGATGAAGATGCCCGTGACTGAGCGCCATCATTTGCGCCAGGAATTCGACGTCCACCAGACCGCCGTGACCCTGCTTGATATTGAGCCGCGTCTTGTCCTCGGCGCCGATCTCCATTTCCATCCGATGGCGCATCACGGCTATCTGGCCGACCTCGGCCGTCGTCAGTCCGCGTCCGTACACGAATTCGAGGCGCGCCGCTTCGACCTCGCGCGCCAGTTCCGGGTCGCCGGTTATCACGCGCGCACGCACCAGCGCCTGGCGCTCCCACACCGCCGAACTCTGCCGATGATAGTCGCGAAAACCTGCGAGCGACGTCACCAGCGGGCCCGCGTTGCCCGACGGGCGCAGGCGCAGGTCGAGCTTGTAGGCGTAACCCTCGCGCGTGCGCGATTCGAGGATCGCGATCAGTTTCTGCGTGATGCGCGATGCGATTTCGCGGCTGCCGCCGGCGACTTCGGCCTGATCGTCATAGACGAAAATCAAGTCGAGGTCGGAGTTGTATGACATCTCGCCCGCGCCGAGCCGGCCCATCGCAATCGCGCACAGGCGCATCGTTGGCGGAATCGCAAAGCGCGCCTCGGTCTGAATTCGCGCCAGCGCCATCGCCTCGTCGAGCACCGTTTCGGCCAGCTTGGTGAGCTCGTGCTCGACGTCGAGCAGCTCGAGCTCGCCGGCCAGATCGGCAATTGCGATGCGCAAGAATTCCTGGTGGCGAAATGCGCGCAGAGCGTCGAGCTTGCTCTCGAAATCGGGACTCGCCGCGATCAAGTCCGCCAACTCGTCGCGCAGCTCAGCGGGAGTGCGCCGCGTCGCCGCTACGCCTGAGCGCACCAGCGTGTCGAGCATGTCGGGATGGCGGATGAAGATGGTCGAAAGATAGGCGCTCGAGGCGAACAGGCGCAGCAGAATGCGGCGGGTCGCTGGATGCTGCTCGAGCAGCGCCAGGAACGAGGTGCGGGCGCCGACGGCCGCGATGAACTCGGCGAGGTTCAGCAGCGCGAGGTCCGGATCGGGCAGCCGGCTTATCTCGTCGATGAGCATCGGGCCGAGCCGCTCGAGCAGCTCGCGGCGGCGCGGGCTGGTCGGCGCATGCGAGGGTCCGCGCGCGAGCAGCTCGAGATGGCGCGCGCTTTCATCGGGGCGCCCAAAGCCGAGCTCGCGCAGGTAGCGGGGCGAAGCATCGGGATCGAGCGCCGAGTTCCATGCCAACTCCGCGGAAGAGGAGACCCAGCGCGTCGATTCTTCATCGCCGCCGACGAGGGTCTCGCGAAATTGCGTCGCCACCAGCGCTCGATGAGATTTGAGTTGCGCGCTGAAGTTTTCGAACGCAGCCGGACCGTTGCCAAAGCCCATTCGCGCCGTCAGCGCGCGCATCCCGTGGTCATCGGCCGGCAGCACGTGAGTCTGCAGGCCCGCAACGATTTGCAGCTTGTGCTCGACGTCGCGCAGAAACAGGTACGCGTCGGAAAGTTCGCGCGCGCGTTTGGACGGCAGGTAGCCGAGCGAATCGAGCTTCTCGAGCGCAGCGACGGTCTGCTCGACGCGCAGCCGCGGATCGCGTCCGCCGTAAATGAGCGTGAGCGACTGCACGATGAATTCGAGCTCGCGGATTCCGCCGCGGCCGAGCTTGATGTTGCGCTCGATCATCGCGGGCGTTTTCAGTTCGGCCTCGATCTGGTGTTTCATCGCGCGCAACTGGCGCAGTGTGTCGAAGTCCAGGTAGCTGCGAAAGACGAAATGATTCAGCTCGACGCGCAGTCGATTCCCGATTTCGAGTGCGCCCGCCACCGGCCGCGCGCGCAGCAGGGCGGCGCGCTCCCAGGTCTCGCCGAGGTTTTCGTAATAGTAGATGGCACCGTCGATCGGCGTCACCAGCGGCGCGGAACGGCCGCCGGGGCGCAGGCGCATGTCGATTCGAAAACATCGCGCCGACAGAATTTCGGTAAACCATTCGCCGAGGCGCGCCGCCGCTTCGGCACTGACCGCCGAGTCCGACGAGTCGTGCAGATAGACGAGGTCGACGTCCGAGCTGAAGTTGAGTTCGCGTCCGCCCAGCTTGCCCATCGCGAGGATGCAAAACGGGCCAACCACGCGCGCGCGCTCGCCCAGAAAGCCGGTCGCGAGTTCGAGTGCCGTGCGGATGCATTCGTCGGCCAGCTCCGACATCGCGAGCGCCGTCTCGCCGGGAGTGAGCCGGTCGAGCAGGTCGGCGATCGCGACCTGGACCAGCATGCGGCGCATGAATTTTCCTAGTGCCGCGCCGGCGCTCGGGCGATCTGGCGCGTCGATGCGAGCGCGATCGGTGCGCATCGCAGCGATCAGACCGTCTATCGTCTGCGCGCGCGCGTCGAGGAAAATCTCCGCCCATCCCGGTCCCGCCAGCGACAGCTCGGTCGCGACCAGCTCCGATGAGCCGAGGCAAAATATCAGGTCGGCGCCGGCGGCGCGGTCGCGTAGGACATTTTTCAGCGCGACGGCGGAAATTTCGGCGAGCTTGGTAAGAAACGCGAGCGCGAGCTGATCGTCGGGCGCGCGATCCTTCACTGCCGCGAGCGCAGTGCGCGCGAGGCGCTCGTTGCCCAGCCTGTCCCTCAGCCGTTGGGCGAGGACCGCGAGCTGCGGTGATTGCGTGGCCGTGCGTGGCATCATCCTCAACGATAACAGATGCGGCGGCGGTGGGCGCGGCGCAATCTTGCGATGGCCCCGTTCGCCGCGCCGATGTTAAGATCGCGCGCCAGCAGCCATCGAAGGAGACACGCTATGATCGTTCTTTACACCACCGAACGCGATTATCCGTGGGGCACGCTGCGATCGACGCATGCTTGCAAGACCAAAGTCGTTCTCGAAGAAAAAAGCATCCCGTATCGGATCGAAAATCTGCCGCCCGGAAATCTATGGAAGAAGCCGCCCGAGATGCTCGCGAAGCATCCGCTGGGCAAGGTGCCCTATCTGGAAGATGGTGAGCTCGTCATTTTCGACTCGACCGTAATCGACGAGTACCTCGACGAGCGCTATGGGCCGCCGCGCCTGATGCCATCAGATCCGAAGCAGCGGATGCGCGTGCGCGAGATCGAGAATTACGCCGACGAGGCGATGCTCGCCGGCAGCGTGCCGCCCATCTGGATGCCGTACTGGAGCCCGCCGGA
>JBEKLS010000007.1:0-52685 GCA_050010075.1 Binatus sp. (SeqCode)
CTGCGCGGTTTTCGGCGCGAGCGTTTCGGCGGATGGCCGCGGCTGGATTGGATGTTCTTCGCCGAGGTTTTAATTCTGAGCCTGGTGGTGCTCGCGCTGGCGGGTCCGTTCATCTGGAAACGAACCGCGCCGCTGGCAGTCGTGATCGACAATTCCGCTGCGATGCAGGCGCTGACGCCGGCCGGCCCGACCCGCTTCGATGTCGCGCGTCAAAAGCTCGATGCAGCGTTGTCGGTCGAGGACGGCGGCGGCGAGATTTCGGTTTACGTGACCGCGCCGCAGCCACGGCGGATTGCGCCGCCGTTCATCACGCTGACCGAGGCGCGCCTTGCGCTGTCGAGAATCAAGCCGACCGATGCGCCCAACGATCAGACGACGCTCGAGAACTTCCTCAGCAATCTATGCTCGGAAGCGCGCGTCGCGAAGGTGATTTTCGCCGGCGGCAGCGCGCTGGCCGAGCCGGTCCCCGCGCGAATTCATCCGATTGCGGTGGGCGACGCGGTCGCCAACGCGGCGATCGGATCGTTTACGTTGCGGCGCGAAGTCCTTGGCGCAGAAGCACTTCACGCGAGTCTGACGATCGCGAACTTCAGCCCTGATACCCGCACGCTCGACCTCGTCGTGAGCGGCGACGGCAAGGAAGTCGCGCACGCCAGGGAAGCGCTGGGCGCGCGCGAGACCGCGACGCTCGAATTCCCCGCGATTCCGGCGGCGCGGATTTACGAGGCGAAACTCGCGCCTGACGACGCGCTCGCGCTCGACAACGTGGCGTATGCGACGGCGGGCTCCGTCAAGAACGTGTCGATTCTGTTCATCAGCCCGACGCCTGCCGACGCCGCGGGACTGAACTCGATTCCCGGCGTCGAGGTCACCGCCAAGAATCCCGATTCGTACTCGCCCGACGAACTCGGCAACTACGATCTCGCGATTTTCGAGTACTCAACCCCGACCGAGCTGCCTGCTGTGAACACGATGCTGGTGATGCCGCCGCCGGGCGATCCCGTTTTCGGCTTGACGGTGACGCCGACCGCGAAGGTGCAGATTGCCGGATGGCGCACGACCGACACGCTCACCGACTCGGTGAATTTTCGGCTGCTGACTCTGCGCGGCGGCGAATATTTCGGCAGTCACCCGTGGATGAGCCAGGTCGTTGGTGGCGACGGCGGCGCGCTGGTGCTGAAGGGCGAGCGCGGGGCGCATCGCTTCGTCGCGACCGGCTTCAATCCGTTCCCGTACCTCGGCAGGCGCAACCTGCCGATGTCGGTGCTGACGCTCAACGCCATCAGCTATCTCGCCGGACTTGGTGGCAGCAGCAGCGGCTACCACACCGGACAGCCGTGGCTGGCGCCGGCCGGAGTCGAGCGCGTGATTCTGCCGTCTGGGAAAAAGAAGACGGCTCATCCCGGCACGCTTTTCACCGACGTTGCGGAGCAGGGAGTCTATGAGCTGGTCGGTCCCGGCGGCGCGCAGACGCCGCGCGCGGTGAATCTTGCCGACCTGACCGAGTCGGACCTTTCGAGTTCGCCGCTGCTCAAAGTCGAAGCTGCAAATTCGGGCTCCGCCGCCGAGCCGTTGATGGAAAAATCGTCGCTGAGCGATTACCTGCTGCTGGCGATAATCGCGCTGACCGCTCTGGAAGCCTTCATCGTCTATCGGCGCCGCCGAATCATCGAGGCCTAGCTGTGATTCCGTCAGGCCTGCCGCACGATTTGACTTTTGCGCATCGCGAGGTGCTCTACCTGCTCGCGATACCCGCGATCGTGCTGCTCTGGGGAATTCTGCACGCGCGCGAATTTCGCCGCGTGTTTGCGCCGCTGATGCGCGCGATAGTGCTGGCGCTGTTCATCCTTGCGCTCGCGAATCCGCAGCAGGTGATGCAATCGGAGGGCGCGGCGCGGCCGGCAATCGTCGATGCGAGCGCGAGTATCACGCCCGCCATGCGCGAGTGGACGCTCAAGCTGCTGCGCGACGACCTCGGTTTGCGCCCGGGCGATCCCGCGTACATCTTCGCGAGCGATGCGGCGCCGCAATCGATCAGCGGAGTCGAGTCGGCATTCGCCAACGGCGCCGGATGCGCCGGATGCGGGCCCGGTGCGACCAATCTTGAAAGCGCGCTCGATCGAATTGCCGCGGATCCCGACGCGCGCGGCGGCCCGGCTGTGATGGTGACCGATGGATGGCAGAATCGCGGCGACGCCGAACGCGCAGTCAGCGCCATTGTCAACGCCGAGATCCGGCTCGACATTTTCACTCCACCCGGCGCGCGCTCGATTCCGAACGTCGCGATGACGGGGCTGTCGCTGCCGCCTGCGCTCGAAAAAGCCGCGCCGTTCGAGCTCGGCGTCACGATGGAAAATTTCAACGACGCGCCGGTGAACGGCACGATCGCGATCGAACGCGATGGCGCGCTGATCGATGAGCGCAAGGTGACGCTTGCGCGCGGATCGCAGCGCCTCGACTTTCCGGTGCGCACCGAAACTGTCGGCCTGGCGTCCTACTCCGCGACCTTCAAGCCCGACAATCCTGCGCAGGATGCGTACCTCGAGGACGACTCGCTCAAAGGATGGGTGGGAGTCGGCGCGCGGCGCAAAGTCCTGATTCTCACCGACAACGCGCGGGACGCGAACTACCTGGGCACCGTCGTCAATCGGCTGGGACTCGAGCCGACTATCGTGCCGGTAAGCGGCGGCGCGTGGGACGGCCAGGTCGCGGGCTACGACGCGGTGCTGATCAACAACGTGGCGAGCGAACATATCGCGCCGGCCGCGCAGAACGCGCTCGTGCAGTACGTGAGCCGCGGCGGATCGCTCGCGATGGTTGGCGGCGATTCGAGCTTCGGGCTCGGCGGCTATGCCGACAGTCCGCTGGCCGAGGTGATGCCGGTGACGATGAAGCCGCCGCAGCATAAGGAGCGCAAACGCGCGCTCGTCCTGATCATCGACAAGTCGGGATCGATGGGACGCAACGACAAACTCACTTACGCCAAGGCCGCCGCCGAGACGGTCACCAAAACGCTCAAGGACAACGACCTGATCGGCGTGATCGGATTCGACTCGCAGCCGTTCGTCGTGATTCCGCTGCAGACCGTCGGCGAAAGCCGTCCGTACTTCGACCAGATGATCAACCGGCTCTCGGCGCATGGCCAGACTTTCCTGATTCCCGCACTGCGCGAGGCCGAACGCACGCTCGGCAGCAGTGGCGCGCACGTCAAGCACGTCGTCATCCTCACCGACGGCGAGACGGGCGGCACGGTCGAGATGTACTACGACCTCGTCTCGCGGATGCATCATGATGCCGACACGACCATCTCGACGATCGCGGTCGGGCAGGACGCCAACGTCGATTTGCTGCAGGCGATCGCGAAGTACGGCGGCGGCTCGTATTATCAGACCGACAACCCGCGCAACCTGCCGGAGCTTTTCGTCGAGGATTTTCACGCGCATGGCGGCGAGGTCACGATGGTCGAAAAGGAATTCACGCCGCGCAGCGAAAATCCCGACGCGATTTTGAAAGACCTCGCGCAGCGCCAGATGCCGCCGCTGCTCGGCTACGTCTCCACCGAAATCAAGCCGCGCGCCACGATGGATATGTACGTCGAGCGGACGGACTCGCGCGAACCCGTCATCGCGAGCTGGCGCTACGGCGCGGGCAAGGTGATGGCGGTGACGACCGACGCTAGCGGGCGATGGTCGGGGACGTGGGTCAGCACCAACGTTTTTGCGCCGCTGTGGGACCGGCTGCTCACGTGGATGACGCCGGAGATTCCGGCCGAGCCGAAGATCGACGTCGCGCTCGGCTACAACGCCGGGCGCATCAACATGAAACTCACCGACTACAGCGCCGAGCCGGGCAATGCGGCGCGGCTGGTCACCGTGCTGGTGACGCGGCCCGACGGGACCCGCACCGAAACTGCGCTCACAGAGGAAGTCGTGGGCGAGCTGTCGGGATCGATCGAGGCGCCCGCGCCCGGCAACTACTACTTTGAAGTGCGCTCGCCGTCGGGCAAGGACAAGAAGTTCCCGCCGCTCGCATTCACCGTCAGTCCGTCGGTCAACGCGGAACTGCCGCGCCCGGAACCCAACTACGGCCTGCTCGAACATCTCGCGTCCGCGACTGGCGGGCGTCTCAATCCTTCGCCGGCGGAAGTCTCGACTGAACGCGCCACGCTCGAGCGCCGCGTCTCGATGAATCCGTATCTGCTGGTTGCCGCGATGATAATACTGATCGGCGAAGCACTCGTGCGCCGCCTGACTGCATGAAGAAACACGACTACGTTCACGCCGACCATCGCGTGCAGCGCGACTATCCCGCCAAGGTGAAATTCTGTCCGCTATGCGGCGCGGCGATGGCCTCGCGCGTGCTGATGCCCGAGAACGCCGAGCGCAAAGTCTGCAACCGATGCGGCTTCGTGCTCTTTCCCGGACCGAAGCTGGTCGCCGGATGCTTCGTCGTCGACGCGGGGCGCGTGTTGTTGATCCGCCGCGGTATCGCACCTGCCGTCGGCAAGTGGACGTTCCCGGGCGGCTACGTCGATTTTGGCGAGAACGTCGCTGACGGGGCGGCGCGCGAGACGCTCGAGGAAGTCGGCATGCGCGTGACCCTCGGGCCGCTGCTCGGCGTGTTCAACGACGGCGCAATCACAGTCGTCGTGTATCTCGCTGCGCCCGGCAAGGAAGGACCGTCGCTCACCGAAGAGGCCACTGAGGTGAAATATTTTGCGCCCGACGACGTGCCGTGGCACGACCTCGCGTTTCCGACGACGACGGACGCGCTGACTGCTTGGGTCGCATCTACGCGCGGGGAAAAATCCACTTGATTTAATGTGAAACCCGCGGTGGGTTTCACGCTTCCTTCGGCAGGGGTGACCCCTGCACCCAGTAATAAGAAAAGCGTGAAAACTCGGTTAATTCGGCTTATTTCTCGATTTGTAGCATTAGCAATTCTGACAAAATTCTGCTAAATAATTTATCTCATCCCCCGGACACCTGCGGCCATTCCACGTCAGGAAGGTGGCTTTTATGGAACGGGTCGAAGTAGTAGGCGGCAATGTTTTCGTATTGCGGACGCGCCAATTGGCTCCCGACTGGTGGTGCTGCGACCTCTACGAGCGAGTCGAAACTGACGCTGGGGTCGAGGCGTTCGTGCTCGAGGATTTCGGCCAGTCGGAGATCGAAGCGATTGGGATGGCGCTAAGCGACGCGCACGAGCCCAACCACGTCCAGCACCATCACCACTGATTCGCGGCGCCAAGTTTCAAGCTTTGTTCGCTGGACGGATCGCCTGCCGTTCGTAGTCCGCAGTCACAGTCTCGATTGAGTCCGCCTGTTCCGGCGACTTGTCGTCGCGTACGCGCACGATTCGCGCGAAGCGCAGCGCCATGCCGGCGTCGTAGTTCGGGCTGCGCTGGATATCATTGTATGCAACCTCGACGACGACCTCGGGTCGAACCGTCACGACGCCGTGCGACTCCGCGGTCTTGAGCGCGAGCAGCCGTTCGGTCATCGCGCGGAACTGCTCGTCGCTGAAACCCTTGAAAGTCTTGCCGAGCATCGCGAAGCCGCCGCGGCTCGGGTCGCGCGCCGCCAGATGGTAGTTCGAGAGCCAGCCGTGGCGGCGGCCGTAGCCCCATTCCGCCGCGATGATCACCAGGTCCAGCGTGTGCGTATGCTTTATCTTGAGCCATCCGCGGCCGCGCGCGCCCGGCGTGTACGCACTCGCGAGCGCCTTCGCCATCACGCCTTCATAGCCCGCGGCGACTGCATCGGCGTAAAATTTCTCGGCCTCGGCGAGATTCGGCTTGATGATTCGCTCGACGATTTCGAGCCCGGCTGAGGACTGCAACTCTTCGAGCATCGAAATTCTGTCCGCCCACGGGCGATCGATCGTCAACGCGCCGTCGAGCGCAAGCACGTCGAAGACGTACAGCTTCAACGGTTGCTCGACGCGAGCTTTGTCGACATCGCGCGTGCGCCCAAACCGCCTCATCAGATCCTGGAACGCCGCCGGCCGCCCCGACGCGTCGACGCCTATCACTTCACCGTCGAGGATCGCGTGGCGCGCGCCGATTCGATTCACAATCTCGACCACGTCAGGAATGCTCTCCGTGATCTCGTTGAGCCGGCGCGAGAAAATCCGCACATCGCCGTCGGCCGCATGATGTATCTGCACGCGCGCGCCGTCGAGCTTGTGCTCCAGCGATAGCTCGGGGCCGAGCGTGGCGAACGCTTCGGCAATATCAGCGACAGGAAACGCGAGCATCGGCTTGAGCGGCTTGGCCGCGCGCGTACCCGGTGAAGATTCGCCGGCAACGGACTTTTCTCCATCCGGCGATCGGATTATGCGCACGACGCGGCCGAGGTCGGCCTCGAGCATGTGAATCCGGCGAACTTCGGCGACGGGGCGCGCGCCCATCCGGGCGATCGCCTCGAGCATCAGGCCTTCGCTCACGCCGTGGCGCATTTCGCCGATCAGAATCTTCGCGATGTACCTGGCTTCGAACGCCGGCGCGCGCGTGAACAGATCGCGCAGCGCGTCGAGTTTGCGATTGCGCGCGTGGCGCCCCTCGATCGTGGCTATCCCGGCGAATTTGTCATTCACCTCGCGAATCGTGAGCGTCGGCTCGGGATCGATGCCCCGAAGCTTCAGCGTCATCTCGATCGCCTCGCCGAAATCCTCGGCGGCGGTGAAAATGTCCTCGCCCTGGTCAGCGCTGTCAGTCATCTCGGCGACGATTTTCCAGATTGCCCGGCCGCTGATCTGGAGGCGCTTCTCCTCGCCCTGCTCGACCGCGCGGCCGACCATGAATCGCGCCGCGATTTCCGCTTCGTCGATCTCGAGCGCGGCGAGAAACGTGCCCACCGTTTCGGCCATCTGCAGCCGGCTCTGCGTCTGGCTGAGCGACTGGCAGACGACCGCGAAATCGTAGAACGAGGGCACGTACGAGATTAACTCTGCCCGCGGCGCCAGGCGCAAGCGCCGCGGGATTTAGCTACGCCGCTATTGGATGCGACTTGGCGAACGGCAAAAATACTTTGAGGAACTG
This sequence comes from Binatus sp. (SeqCode), assembly GCA_050010075.1. Lineage (GTDB taxonomy): Bacteria > Desulfobacterota > Binatia > Binatales > Binataceae > Binatus. The sequence goes on from JBEKLS010000007.1 coordinate 7,043, forward strand.
GTCGAGCGCATCCATGAAAGCGTGTCCGACACCGGGGATGATGTGCAGTTTCGCGCCGGGTATTTGCGCCGCGAGGATCTCCGAGTTCTTCGCCGGTATCAGCACGTCTTCCGCGCCGGTTACGACGAGCGTCGGCGCCTTGATTTGCGGGAGCCGGTCGTAAGTCTGCAGCGTGTAGGTCGCTTCGAGCTGCCGCTGGAAGGCGAATGGCGGCGTCGGATGTGCGAGCAGGCGCGGAATCGCGGCCTCGAGCACGTCGCGATGCGCCGCAATGTATTTCGGCGTGTGCGCCAGCGGCCATCCACGCCGAATTACGTCCTCCGGCGAAACCCCTTCGCGCGGCGCGGTGAGAATTTTCAACGATTCGGCCGGCGGCGGCACCGAATGCTTGCCGCCCGCCGTAGTGCATCCAAGCGTCAGCGTCGCCGTGCGCTTGGGATGGCGCAACGCGAACTCCTGCGCGATCATCCCGCCCATCGAGACGCCGAAGATGTGCGCGCGCGGAATGTCGAGCTGGTCGAGCAAACCGGCCGCGTCGTCCGCAAACATCTCGATCGAATACGGCGCGTCGGGCTTGTCGCTCTGCCCGGTGCCGCGATTGTCGAAAGTTATGGTGCGAAACGTATGCGCAAGTTCGGCTATCAGCTCCGGCTCCCACTGCGCGGAGCTGGCGCCGAGGCCCATGATGAGCAGCAGCGGCTCGCCCTTTCCGGCCACGTCGTAGTTGAGGTTCACATCGCCAACTTTAATCCTGGGCATTTCGATTTCCTCCGGAGGCGCGCTGCCGCCTTTATTTCTTAACGCAGAATCCGTGTTGCTTCATGTACTCGACTGAATTCCCGGTCAGCGGCGAATCCGCCGTTGCATTGGCGCGATAGAGCGAAGTGTGCTGCGGATCGAAATAGCACGCCAGCTTGAGAGACTGACCCGCGGGAATCTGAAACTCAAGCGAATCGGGAATGTTCGGCGGCCCGTACGAACTGGGCATCTGCGTCGACGCGGTCTGCGACGACGCGGCCGCCGAGGAGCCGTCGAGGAGCTGGCACATCTTGAACGCATCGATGTCACAACTGCCGGCTGCGGCGGGCGACAGCTGCATGCTTTCGAAACCTGTCTGCGGCGCTGGTGCGTTATTGCTCGAGCATGACGCGACGCAAATCGCCATCGCCACGACCAACCGCGAAAAGCAGGACCCTGTCATCATCGGGTTTCGCTCATGGGGTTTCGCTCCTGGATTCAGGCTGCCGTCGATGCAACCGCGGCGGTGTCGGTGCCGGCGCGAATCTCGCGATCGACCTTGCGGCATTTGAGGACCAGCTCGCTGCGCGCGATGTAAGCTAGCTCCTCGATTTCGATTCCGTAGCGGCCGAGAATTTCGCGGAGCTGGTCCAGCGTGTAGTGCGTGATGTGCTCGTCCTTGTAGCCGCCGGGCATCAGGAAGCCGTAAATCGGTTCGATAATCCGCCATCCGAGCGTCGCGTAGTCGGGCGTGCCGAGGATCAGCATGCCGCCGGTGCGCAACACCCGCCGCATCTCGGTGAACAGCGTCTCGTCGTAGCGAATATGCTCGATGACCTGCGAGCTGATCACGCAGTCGAACGAATCGTCCTTGAAGGGCAGCGCGAAGGCCGAGGCGTTGACCAGCGGGATTTCATAGCGTCGCAAAAACCGCAGCTTGGCATAGTTGAAGTCCATGCCGATGACGTTGTTGAGGCTCTGCACGATCAGGCTCGAACCGCATCCGGCGTCGAGCACGCGGCCCGCGCCGCGCGCCCACAGCACGGCGATGCGATGGCGGCGGCGCTGCCAGTAGCGCTGCGGCGGAATCAGGCTGTAGAAGGCGCGCTCGTCGTAGTCGGCGGACGCGAGCGAGTTGCGGATTTTCCACAGCGACAGCGCGGAGCGAAATATCTTCCAGCCGAAGCTGACCAGCTTCGCGTGCGAGCGGCCTGCGCCGCGCGGAAAATACGTGAATGGAACTTCGACGACGCTGAAGCCGCTGGCGTAAGCCTTGACCAGGATTTCTTCCTGCACCTCGAAATTCGTGGACGTGAGTTCGAGCTCGCGCAGCACCTCGCGCCGGTAGAGGCGATAACCGCTGGACAGGTCGCGCACCGGCATCGAGAGCATCCGGCGCAGCACGTTGTTGAGCAGCCAGCTCGAAGCACGGCGGACGAAGGGCGAGTAGATGACGCCGCCGAGTACGTAGCGCGACGCGACCACGATGTCGGCGCGGGTTCGCGCCCGCCACATCTTCACGACGAAGTCGGGATCGTGCGATTGATCGGCGTCGAGCGTGAGCACGTAGTCGCCGCGGGCCTCGGCAATCCCGGTTTCCATCGCGCCCGCGTAGCCGCGCCGCCGTTCGCTGACGACTCGCGCGCCGAGCGCCTCCGCCGTCTCGCGAGTGCCGTCGGTGGATCCGCCGTCGATAACGACTATCTCGTGACTGATGCGCTCGTGGTTGAGCAACGTGACCAGCCTGGGGATCAGGATCCTCAGGTTTTCGGCCTCGTTGACAACGGGCAATATTACGGAAACATCCATTCGGACTAGTTTGATTTATGCTCCAACGCGAGAAAAGGGAATATGCCGACTAACGGTCACCGCGGCTGGCGGTTCGGCGGGCTTGTTCGCAAACCTCGCGCGTAGCACGCTCGCGAGGTAATCTCTTGAGCCGGATGGTGAGGGGCGTGCGGAAAAAATCAATATCGAAAGTTATCGTGTTCGCGGCGGTCTCCATTCTGGCGGTCGGATCGAGTCCGTGCTTCGCCCGGGTGTTTCATCGGCATCCTGTTCCGACGAAGCTTGCGCCTGAAGAGAATCCCGGGGTGCCGCTGTCTGACATTCACGTGCTCGGCAACCGGCCCGCACCATTCGCGCTCGACGCGAAGGCTGCAATCATGATCGACGCCGATACTGGCGCAGTGCTGTACGCCTACAACGAGCACCTGAAGATGCAGCCCGCCAGCCTCGCCAAGATTATGACCTTCTACCTGAGCCTGGACGCGCTCAAAGCCGGCAAGATAGCGCCAACCACCGACGTCGAGATCAGCGAAAAGGCGTGGCGGCTCTCGATGGACGACAGCGTGTCGCGGATGTTTCTCGGCGTCGGGCAGAAAGTCGCGGTGAACGATCTCCTGTACGGCCTGATGGTGTCGTCGGGCAACGACGCCGCCGTCGCACTGGCGGAATATATCGGCGGCAGCACCGACGCGTTCACGCAGATGATGAACGACAAGGCGAAGGAGATCGGCCTCACGGAGACTCACTTCGACAACCCCGACGGCTTGCCGGAGGAAGGGGAGTTCACCACCGCGGCCGACATGGTCGCGCTCGCGCACTCGCTCGTGGCTCATCATCCGGAGGCGCTCAAGTACACGTCGGAGAAGGAGTTCGCCTTCGACAAGATCAAGCAGCCGAACTTCAACACGCTGCTGTTCTACGACAAGCGCGTCAACGGGATTAAGACCGGCCACGTCGACGAGGCGGGCTATCACCTGGTCGCGTCGGCGTCATCGGACGGCATGAACCTGCTGTCGGCCGTGATGGGCGCGCCGAACCAGGAAAAGCGCCGCACCGAAACGGAGAAACTAATCGATTGGGCCTTTCGCACCTTTGTCAGTTACCGGCCCGAATTGAAAAAGGCGGTGCCGGCGACGATTCCGGTGCATGATGGCGTAGCGGAGACGGTCGCGATCGGGCCTCACGGCGACGCAGTGTTCACGCTCGGGCGCGGCGAAGAGACCAAGGTCACGGTGCAGTTCGAGCCTTCGGCGAGATACCTGGAAGCTCCCGTCCATGCGGGCGACTCGGTCGGCGATCTGACGGTGCTGCTCAACGGCCAGCCGCAGGCAACGATCCCTATCGTCACCAAAGCGGGCGTCGAGCGCGCAGGATTCTTCGGGCGCCTGGGTCAGAAGATCGGCCGCATGCTCTAGAGCGCTACGCCCTTAATTCATCGAGCAGCGTTTTCGCTTCGCGCAAATCGCTGGTATCGAAACCCTCGGTGAATTTTGCGAACGTCGCCGCCAGCGCTGCGTGACCTTCGCCGCGCCTGCCGGTATTCGCCAACAGCCGCGCCAGGCTCGTCGCGGCGCGGATTTCCCACGAGCGTGCCTCCTGGCGCGCCGCAATCTCGATCGCGCGCCGGAAGCATTGCTCTGCTTCACCCTGATTGGCGAGTAACAGCATCGTCTCGCCGCGCAGCCGGTGAATTTCCGCTTCGAGCAGGCGATGGTCCATCCGCTCGGCCCGTTGCGCCGCGGATTCAAGCTCTCGCAAACTTTCATCGGGACGCTTCATCATCAGGTACACTTCCGCGAGCAGCACGAATGAGAACGTGTAGATGAGGTCGGCATTGCTGGCTGCCAGGTGCTCAGCGGACTCTTTCAACATCGCGAGGCCGGCCTCGAGCGCGGCCTGGTCGCCTTGCCTGTAGGCTTCGCCGACGATCGTGCGCGCGAGACACATTTTTCCCGCAGCCAGCCAGTAGGGAAAGCCGTATTCGGTCGAAAGCTCGATCAGAGTTTCCGATCGCGATCGCACTTCTGAGTATTCGAGCCGGAAATGACTCAGCACGATCTCGTACAGATGAACAAACGCGAAGCTGAAGGGACGGCGGAGCTGCGTTGCCATCTCGTTCGCCTCGCGCATCCGCTGCCGCGCCTGGTCTGGATACCCGCTGATATGCAGCGCCCACGCGAGATGACACCGCGATGGGATGACCGGCGCCTGCATCGACGGCAGATAGCCGGGGATGTCGCGATCGTAGATATCTGCGACCAGCCGCTGGTGTTCGCACGCCGCGGAAAATTCGCCCATCCAGAGCTGCGTTGAACCCATCGCGTTGTGCGCGCCGGCCAGCCCGAGATCGGTCGGCACGCGTTCAGCGATAGTGAGTAACTGCTCCGCGAGGACGCGGCTCTCGTGCAGCTTGCCGCTGGCATGATTGAAGCTCCACAGCCCGAACATCACGGCGAATGCTTCGGGCGTCTCACCAGCGCGGCGGCAGAGTTCCTCCGTGCGGACAATGTTGTCGGCGAGCTCAGGCGATGAAAATCCCTGCGTCGATACGAGCAGCGGGCTCACAATCATCAGAATCCGCAACTCGGTCTTATCGCGCTCGCGCGATTCGGGCATCTCGCGTATTCGCGTCAGCGCGTCGCGCGCATAGCGCAGCGCGTCGTTGTACGCGGATCTAACTCCAGCCTGCCCCGCGGCACGAATCAGGTATTCAACCGCCTTGGGCGCGTTGGCGCTGTGGTTGTAGTGATCCGCCAGATCGGCCACGTGATCGTCGAGCGTCGCCGCGAACATCGCTTCCAGAGCCGCCGCCGTGCGTTCGTGAAAAATCTTGCGCCGCTCCATCAGCACGCTCCCGTACGCAACTTCCTGCGTCAGCGCATGCTTGAAGGTGTATTCGTTTTCGGGAATTGCGGGCTGCTCGTAGATGAACTCGGCCGCCTGCAGGTTCGAAAGCATCGGCGCCAGTTCGTCATCCGACTTGCCAACCACGCGCCGCACCAGGCCGATAGGAAATTCCTTGCCGATAACAGCGAGCGACTGCAGCAGGTCCTTGTCGGCCGGCGCCAGCTTGTCGATGCGCGCGGCCAGGATGCCCTTGACGGTCGACGGGATCTCGATCGACGTGAGCGGCTTCGCAATCGACACGACGCCGTTGCGAACCAGCGCGCCCTGGTCGAACAGCACCTGCACCATCTCCTCGATGAAAAACGGGTTGCCCTCGGTGCGCGCGATGATCGTCGCCTTGAGCGCAGCGAGCGCGGCCGCGTCCCCAATCATCGCCGTCAGCAGCTCGGCCGCATTCTCCGCGCCCAGCGGATCGAGCCGCAACTGCGTGTAATAGGTTTTGTGGCCCCAATCATGGCGATATTCGGGCCGATAGTTGACCATCATCAAAATCTGCGCAGTGCCAATCGAGTCGGCGATCAGTTTAAGCAGCGCCTCGGACTCTGCGTCGATCCAATGGAGGTCCTCGAAGATCAAAATCAGCGGCTGATTCAGGCTCTCGCGCACGATCAGGCTTTTGACCGCCTCGCGCGTGCGCCGCCTTCGAATCGCCGGATCCATTTCGCCGAGCTCGCCGGCGCCGGACGGAATCCCGAGCAACGCGAACAGATGCGGCAGCGCGTCTTCCAGCGCGCGGTCCAGCGCTAGCACCTTGCCGGTGATCTTCTCGCGCCGCGTGCGTTCATCGTCGCGATCGGCGATTCGAAAATAGCTCTTGAGCAGGTCGACCACCGGCAGATACGCCGACGCCTTGCCGTGCGAGAACGAGAACGCCTCGAGCACCAGACATTCGCCCTGCCGACGCATCTTGAATTCGTGAAACAGGCGCGACTTGCCCACGCCCGCCTCGGCCATCGCCGCGACGATCTGCCCGCGCCCCCCGCGCGCCAGCTCCAGCGCCTTGTCGAGCTGATCGAGCTCGGCGTGCCGGCCCACGAACTTCGTCAACCCGCGTGACGCCGACATCTGCAGCCGCGTCCGCAGCGGACCGATCCCAATCACCTCGTACACGTTGATCGGATCGCTCACGCCCTTGATTCGCGCCGGGCCGAGCGGTTTCAAATCGAAGTAGCCGGCCGTCAGTTTCTGCGTCTGCTCGGTGATGACGATCGATCCGGTCGGCGCCAGCGTTTGCATCCGCGCCGCCAGGCTCATCGAATGGCCAATCGGCGTGTATTCGGTATGCGCGTCGTCGGTGCGAATCGATCGCACCACCACTTCGCCGGTGTTGAGCCCGACCCTGATTTCGACCGGCGGATTTCCCGCCGCGCGCAGCCCCGCCGAGTATCGCGCCATCTCTTCCTGCACGCGGAGCGCGGCGTAGAGGCCGCGCTGAGCATGGTCTTCATGCGCGACCGGCGCGCCGAACAGCGCGAAGATTCCGTCGCCGGTGGACTGCACGATGTAACCGTCGTAGCGATGCACCGCGTCGATCATCAGCTTCAGCGCTGGGTCGACAATCGCCCGCGCCTCTTCGGGATCGAGACCTTCCATCAGATCCATCGATCCCTTGATGTCGGCGAAAAGCGCCGTAACGGTCTTGCGCTCGCCGCCCGCCGCGTCCGCGGCAGCCTGCTCCGACCGCATCCGCACCGAAGGCTCGACCACAGGCGAAGGCGGCTTCGCGCTGGCAATGGCTTCCCGAGCCAGCGTCAGCGACATGCCGCATTCACCGCAAAACTTGAACTCGGGTGGATTTTCCAATCCGCATCGCGGGCATCGGCTGCCAAGCGCAGCGCCGCAATTACCGCAGAACTTCATCCCGGCAGGATTTTCCGTAGCGCAACCAGAGCATCGCATCGCGTTTGAGTTTATCGCGAGAACGGGGTTTGGCCTACCCGGTTACAGTGGTGAGTCTTGATGCATCGCGCTCCCTCCTAACCTCTCCTTGTCCGAGGAGAGGTCGGCGTAAGCCGCGTGAAACGCGGTGTCGCCGGGAGAGGTGCAGCGCGAGACATCGCATCAACGCCTACTCGTTTAACCGCAACGCAAGACACCGAGGCCGCCGCCAGACGGCAGCACCACTTTCTGATTTAGTGCAAAAAGAAAAGTGCGCGTGGCTGCGACGGCTGGCATCCCACCTCTCCCGCCGCCACCTTCGGTTGGCGCCGACCTCTCCTCGGACAAGGAGAGGTTAGGACGAAGATTCCGTTCCGCGCTCACCACTTGAGACCCATCGCTTCTGTCAGGAACTTCATGAACGGTGATCCTGCCGTGCATGCGCCCGAAAACAAATCCAGGAAATCCGCCGAGCACACTTCCTTGCGCGTGAACTGCGTGCCGCCGATGAAGTCCTTGCGCTTGAGATCCTCGATCATCGGATGAGCCGCGTCGTAGCCCTTGGGCGGACGCGAGAGCATATCGCCTGCCAGTTCGAAGCGCGCCTTGAATTTCCGATCGTCGATTGCGCTCTTCCATTTCGCAGGCCGCGCGACAATCGCGTCGCGAATCTTCGCGGTCGTTTCCGCCTGCGGATGCCATACGCCGACTCCGGCGAAAGCCTCCGCCGCCGACAGCGAGAGATAGAACGACGGCGAGTTGAAGTGCAGCCCGTCGCGATGCCCAAACGCGGCGGCGGCGTTGGTGCGATACGGCGTCTTGTCGCGCGAGAAGCGCAGGTTGCGATAAATGCGCATCATCGATCCGCCGCTCGGCCGCGGATCCGCGACGTAGCGCTCGCTGATCTTTCTGAGGCGCGGTGCGAAATCCGCGATGAACGCGAACATCGGCTCGCGCACGTCGTGTTCGTAGCGCGCCTTGTTCGCCTGGAACCAGTCGCGGTTGTTGTTGCGGCTCAGTTCCTCGAAAAATTCAAAAAATCGCGGAGTGAAGTAACGCGCGGCCATCGCTTTCGCGTCATGCCAGGATGAATTCGTTCAGCACTTTGAAAAACCGCTCGGGTTGATCGCGATGCGCCCCGTGGCCGGCGTTCTCGAACACTTCGAGGCGCGCGACGCCGGGCGCCATCCGCGATGCAATATCTTTCGAGTCGGCCAGCGGCGTTATCGGATCGAGTTCCCCCGCGGCGATCAACGTCGGACATTTTATCCGTCCGAGGTCCGACAGAAAGTTGAAGGTGTGCGATTCGTGCTTGAAAAAATCGACAGTCAACTCGAGATTGGTCACCGAGCGCTGAACGAACTCCGGTCCCATAGGATGTCGGTTGTACACGGGGAAACATTTTTGCTGAAACTCGGGCATCGTTTCCGCCCCGGGATTCTCGAAGAATCGGCGCGCCGCCTCGCGCACTTCCGCCCCGCCCAGCCGCTCGAACATATCCAGCGACCGATCGGTGCGGATTTGCGCCGCCGTGCTGCTCAGCACCAGCTTCGCGGGATGCTCGGGATGCCGTGTCGCATACGCCATCGCAACCATGCCGCCGAAGGAGATGCCGAGCACGATCGGGCGCTCGATTTCCAGCGCCTCGCAAAACGCGCGCACGTCGTCGCCCCATTGCGGCAGATTCCATTTCGCCGGATCGCCGCGATCGCTGCGCCCGTTGCCGCGATGGTCGAGATAGACGACCTGCGCGATCTCCGCCAGCCGCGAGAATTCAGGCTTGAAGTTCGAATGGTCGAAGCCGGGCCCGCCATGCAGCAGGAGGACGGTCGGCACCTCGCGCATCTTCGGACCGTCCGGCCGCAGCTTCGCGCCCTCCACGTCGAAGAACAATCGAGCGTCACCAATATTTACTCGCATCGGCGGACTTGTAACGCGAAGAAGCACGCAGCGCAAACACATGAAGAGGAACTCTATTTAATTTGAAACCCACCGTGGGTTTCAAACTTCCCTGGGCAGGGGTGACCCCTGCACCCGGTATTCGGAGAGGAAAGATGCGGGACTTCGTCCCTGTTCGAACGGGTAGGGTTCGGAGGGTTAGCGCTCTATCCGTAGATAGTAGAGGTCGTTGCGCGTGGTCGATTCGAGCATTACGAAGCCTTCGGCTTCTGCGGCGCTGGGGATGTCGCGGGCGCCGCGCGGGTCGTCGAGAGTTAGCTCCAGGATTTCGCCGCGTGCCATCTGTTCGAGGCGGACCTTTGCACGCGCCCAGTTGAGCGGACATTTGACGCCTCGCAGGTCGAGGCGAATGGTTTTTCGAGGGGCGTCCATGACTGCACTATTCTACATATCGCGCGGCTGTGAATCCGCTGGGGGAAATCGCTAAGCTGGCGCGATGTTCGTTGAAAGTTCAGAACTCTACGACGCCATCTACCATTTCAAGAATTACGCGCGCGAGTGCGAGATTTTGCGCGCCGTTATTGCGGTAGCCGCGCCGGGTGCGCGCACAATTCTCGACGTCGCATGCGGGACCGGCCAGCATGACAGGTTTCTGAAGGAGCATTTCGCGGTCGACGGCATCGATCTCAACGAAAGCTATCTGCAAACGGCGCGTGCGAAGAACCCCGCCGGGCGCTATACCCGCGCCGACATGACCGATTTTGATTTGGCGACGACTTACGACGCGGTGACGTGCCTGTTCAGCGCAATTGGCTACGTCCGTACCGCCGATCGGATGCAGCGCGCGGTCGCATGCATGGCGCGTCACGTCAAACCCGGCGGCGTACTCATCGTCGAGCCCTGGCTTACTCCAGAGGATTGGAAACCCGGCAGCAGCTTCATTCACGCCGGCGAAATCGGCGCCGACAAAGTCTGCCGCATGAGCCACAGCGGCCAGCAAGGCAACCTGTCGGTCCTGCAGCTGCATTACTTGAGAAGCACGGCCGACGGCATCGAGCACTACAGCGAGCAACTTGAGCTGGGATTGTTCACGCGCGACGAGATGACGCACGCATTCGAGTCCGCGAACATGGACGTGCGCTACGACACCGAAGGCCTGATGGGCCGCGGTCTGTACATCGCGCGCCCTCGCGCCTGAGCGAAGAACCTAACCCCTAGAGTTCTAACAGGGACGAAGTCCCGCATCTTTTCTTAAAACTGGGTGCAGGGGTCACCCCTGCCCAAGGAAGTTTGAAACCCACGGCGGGTTTCAAATCAAATAAAGTGATTTTTCTTGCGTCTAAACTTTGCGGCTCTGACCCTTCGCCTCGGCCCATCCCTGCTTGAGCGGTACCACGTGATGGAAAAATATTTTGCGCTCGACGAAGCGCCATCGCCCACGCTCGCGCCGATATTTGTCTTCGTAGTACCCCGCCGCCGTGACGCTCTCGCCCTTGCGTGCGAAGCGCGCCTCGATCGCGCAGGTGCCATGCGCCTCGTCGCCGTTCAACTCGATAATGTGATTCTGGATGAACGGCAGCGCTGCCTCCGGCTCGCGCACCGAGGTGCGATAGAAATTCAGCAGCGCCTCGCGCCCGCGCACCGCCTTGAAGTCCGCGTCGCTCATGTCGAGCACGCCGTCATCCGTGAACAGGTTGGCGACCGCCTCACCTTCGCCATGCGCGACGTGCCAGCAGTAGCGCGCCGTCAGCTCCTTGATCTCGTCGCGATCCTCGAGTTCCTGAACCCGCTGCTCGATTGATTTCGCCATCGTCTTCAGCTCGCGAGCCGCTCAGTTGCGCGTTTGAGAATTGCGCGCATCGCGTCGAGGCTCTGCGCGCCGACCAGCGGATACTCGCCGATAAAGAACGTCGGCACGCCGCTGACGCCGCGTTGATTTGCCGCGAGTGCATTGTTTTTCAGGCGCATTTCGTACTTCGGCGATTTTATCGCGTCCGCCACCGCGTCCGCGTCGAGTCCCGCTTCTCGCGCCAGCCGCACGACGACGGCCGCGTCGCCGATATTCTCGCCTTCGTTAAAGTATGCGCGGTAGATTCGTTCCTCGAGCGCTTCGTCGCGGCCCGACTCGCGCGCAAACTCAGTAGCCGCCAGCGCAGCGCGCGAGTTCGTCAGCAATGCGGGTGGCTTCATCGAAAATCCCACCGCCTCGGCCATCGCGCCGATCCGATTCCAGAGCGCCTGTCGCGACGCCGAGTCGCCCGGCAGGCCAGCCTTGTCGGAGTCGATTCCCTCGGCGGGCCAGTCGGGATGAATCTGAAAGCCGCGCCATTCGAGCTGGAAATCGAATTCCGACTTCAGCTTGCGCATAGTTTCGAAGCCGACATAGCAGAACGGACAGATGTAGTCCGAGAACATCACGATTTTCATCGCCATCGCACGATCCTCTTGCCTGAATATAGAACCAGCGCGCGACCGCGGTCAAAAGCGTTGCACGTGCAGCGTTGCCATTGGCGTCATTTTCCGCAAAGTCGTAGCTATGTTATTGAGCTAGCTGAATTCGGTTGAGGTGACGCGATGATTCTCGATTCACTCAAGCTCGACGGCAAAGTCGCAATCATCACCGGCGCCGGCCGCGGACTCGGGCGCGCGATGGCGGTGAAGTTTGCCCAAACCGGCGCTGACATCGTCGCTGCGGCGCGGACACAATCGCAGCTCGACGAAACCGCCGACGCCGTCAAGAAAACCGGACGCAAATGCCTGATCGTGCCGACCGACGTCACCGACTCGGCGCAGGTCAACGCGCTGGCCGAGGCGACGCTCAAGGAGTTCGGCAAAATCGACATCCTCATCAACAACGCCGGCGGCGGCGACGGCTCGCTCGGCAAGCAGCTCCCGGAAATCACCGACGACGAATGGCGCCGCGGCATCGACACCAACCTGAGCAGCCAGTTCTACGGATGCCGCGCCGTGATTCCGCAGATGGTCAAGCAGAAGCGCGGCAAGATTATCAACGTCGCATCGGGCTACGGACTGCGCGGCGGCAAGCACAACTTCATGTACGCCTGCTCGAAGGGCGGCACGATCCAGTTGACGCGGTCGATGGCGCTGACGTACGCGCAGTTCAACATCCAGACCAACTGCATCGTGCCCGGCATCTTCCCGCACAACGAAGAGATGATGGTTTTTTTCAAGGGCGGCAAATTTATTCCTATCGGCCGCGTCGGCGACGATAGCGAACTCGGCCCGCTCGCGGTGTTCCTGGCCTCCGACGCTTCCAATCACGTCAACGGCGAACTGATTGCGATCGACGGCGGCGGACTCGCGGGCGGTATCACCCCGACCGGAGTCTCGCCGGAAAGCTCGAACTAGGTTTGCGCGCGAAATAGTAAAGGACCGAAAACAGCGGAGCTAAAATGGCCTCCTCCAACGCTTCGAATGACTTCTCGCTCGAAGGCAAAGGCGCTCTGGTCGTCGGCGCCGAGCATTCGGTCGGTCGCGCCGCCGCCGTCACGCTGGCCGAGGCGGGCGCCAAAATCGTGCTCGCTTCGCAGGAGCCGGGCACCGACAAGCAGCTCAAGGAGGTCGCTAAACTGGTGACTGCAGCGGGCGCCAAGCCGGTCGTCCGCGTGCAGAGCGCCTCGATCCGCGCCGACTTGTCCGCCACCGCCGACTTCGCCGCCAAGCAACTCGGCGCATTGGATATCCTGGTCAACGCGCTCGACACGCCGGCCTACGGACCGGCTGAAGCGAGCGACGACAACGCGTACGACAAAATCTTCGAGAACAATTTCAAGACCATCTGGATGTCGTGCCAGGAAGGCGCGCGCGTGATGCTGCGGCAGGGCGGCGGCGTTATCGTCAACATCACGTCGGTGCTCGCGGAGCGCGGCGTCCCCAACGCTGCGCTCTACTGCTCGGCGAAAGCTGCGGTGCTGAACCTGACGCGTGCGCTCGCGCTCGAATGGGCGCGCAAAGGGATTCGCGTCAACGCGATCCAGGCCGGATGGCTCGACGACGAATCGAGTCCCGCCAACAAGAACGACGAGTTCAGCAAGATCCTGCTGAAGTACCTGCCCTACAACCGTCTCGTGAAGCCCGAGGAACTCGGCGGCGCCCTGCTCTACCTCTGTTCACCGGCCGCAGGCTTCGTGACGGGAGAATCGATCGCGGTGGATGGCGGCCTGCGCGCCCGCGTGTAGGACTCGCGCTAGCGCTCGGCGACGGTGAACATGTAGTCGCCGCCGTCCCACGCGTATTTGCGAATCACATCGTTGATGTGCCCGGATTCAATGTCGTCGGCGATGCGCTTCACTCCGCGCTCGATCTCTTCGTGGTCGGGAGCGTCGGCGAAACAGGAGATGCCGCTGCGGATACGCGGATCGAGATAACGCTCGGGCTGATGCTTTCCGCAATATAGAAAAAGATCTTTCAGGTCGGGAGCGATATCGTATTTCTCCTCGCACACAATTCGAAATTCCGACGACGCGAGCAAGTCGTTCGTCACGAATCGCTCGTACGGCGCCGTCGCTTTTTCTTTCATCATGCGCGGGAAATATTCGTTCAACCAGTAATGCTGCGTCTGTTCGGCTATGCCGTTGAGAATCACGAACCGCGCATGCGGCGTCAGCACGCGGTGAACCTCCTTGAAGGCCGCGACCGGGTCCACCATATGGTGATGCACGAAGGTGCAGGTGGCGCCGTCAAAGCTCGCCGACGCAAACGGGATCGCCTCGGCGCGGCCGTTGTGCCATGCGATAGCCGGCGCTTTCTCCTTCGCCCGCGCGATCATCGTCGGCGAAATTTCCAGTCCGCGAATCGGAACGCCCGCCTGATGCATCGCGATCGTGTAATTCCCGGTGCCCGAGCCGACGTCGAGGTAGCGGCCGCTCGCGCGCGGACGCAGATGATGTATCAGCCGCGACACCAGGTACGGATCGGCCTGCCGCGTCGTGTCGTAACCCACTCCAATCCTGTCGTACAGCGCCATCGCGTTACATCTGCTCCCCGCCGACTGTGAGCACCAGAGCGCTCTCCTCGACCGCCTCGATCGAATGCTCGATCGCGCGATCCAGCGCTATCAGCATCCCGGCCGTCGCGGCCTGCGACTTGCCGCTCGCGGCCAGACTGATCCTGCCTTCGATCACCTGCACTGTGATCGGCGCGCGTGTGTGATGCTCCTGCAGCTTCGCGCCTTTTTTGAGCACCATCAGCGCCACGTTGATCCCATCGCCCTTCACCAGCGAACTGCCATGCCGATCGTTATCGGCCCATGCAGGCTCGTTCTTGAGCCGCGCAATCTCGGCCCGGATATCGACGGCGACCTGTCCACCCTGCGCGAGAAAATTTTCATGGTGAGGATGCCGTGCCTGATGCTTGGCCTGATCGGCCTGCCGCGCGCGATCGGAGTCTTTGGTTTTTTGCGCCATGGCTAACCTCCCGGACTGAATAACGACATTCTTTCGCCACTCGCGGATCGGCGCAATCACCTGCGCGGTGGGCGGCAGGGCTGAGCCCTGCACCCAGTATCCATTCCGAAAAGCCCTGCGGACAGGTCTTTTCGAAAAGCTAACAGGGGGCGAGGCCCTGTATCCTGCGTCTAGATACTGGGTTGCAAGGGGTCACCCCTTGCCGCCCACCGCGAAGGTGATTCATCATCTCTCACATGAGTAAGTCCGCACCGCCCGCCAGCCAAATCATCGAGTACTCCAACTTCGCGTCGGTCGTCACCGGCGAGGGCGACTGGATGCCCGCCGGCTTTCCGCTGCCTGACGGCGGCTTCTGGCAATATCGCGAGCCTGACGCCGTCGTCATCGTGCAGGACGGATTTCTGCGCGTCGCCGCCGTGCCGTACTCGCGCGGCCACGACAAAATCCAGTTCCTCGACAACGCCAAGCACATGTACTTCAGCACGCGCACCTTCGCATGCCCGGACGGCGGTGCGATCACGTTTTCGCTCGATCTCGCCGCCACGATAGTCTCGGGCGCGCCCGGCGATCTGTACGACGGCTTCGTCTCGTTCAACGTGCTCGATTTCTCGACCGGCGCCGCGCTTGATTTTTTCGTCGGCAACGAAACGATCGCGACCGTGTACGGCAAACTGCCATTTCCGGGCGTGCCGATCGTCGATCCCGCGCACGGCCCGCGCCATTTCTGCCTGTTCGAGGAGATTCGCGACGCGACCGCAGCCGGCCAGCTCCATCATTTTGAAATCGAATACGATTCCGCCGCCGATCGCGTGACCTTCTCGATTGACGGGCGGCAAGTCCGCCAATATTCCAACGTGCCGTTCAAGCTCGGCCCGTGCACGCTCGCGCTCGGCCTGATGAGCGAGAAAGATATTGCGCCGGGCAAGGGCAGCGTCTCATGCCACGGGCAGGGCGCAGTCGGCAAATGGGGCAACATCCGCATCGCGACCACCGCATCGCACTAAGAATCAAGGTACTAAAATGGAGTTCGCAGGGTTTGGTCATATCACGCTGACTGTCAGCAACTACGAAGCGTGCCTGAAATTTTACGATCGGTTGATGACGCACATCGGGATGCGCCGCTACTTCGAGTCGCCGCTCGCCGTCGGATGGTTCGCGGACGAATACATGTTCGTGATCGGGCACGCGGCGCAGGCGGGCGATCGATTTTCGCAATGGCGCACGGGCCTGCATCACCTGTCATTCCGCGCGCGCAGCCGCGAGGAAGTAGATTCGTGCTATGCGATGCTCAAAGAGATCGGCGCGAAGATTATTTTCCCGGCCGAGCCAGGCCCGTTTTGGCCCGGCTACTATTCGCTGGTCTGCGAAGACCCCGACGGCACCCGCCTCGAGATGAACTACATCCCGCCGGAGGGCTGGAAAGCAGTAGCAGCCGCGGCAGACGCAATCGCGCGAAGCAAATCTCAGTCGTAAAAATCGACGCGAAGGCCCATCTGATCCCTCGCCCGTTATTTCACGGGAGAGGGTTCTGCGATTCAAGCAACGGCTGTGCAACGTCGGACCAGAGAAAAGCGGCTTCGCGGGCCTTGGAGGGCGTGGAGTACCTTTACTCCGAGAAAGATTCGGGGTCCCTCGGCTACGCTCGGGATGACACAAAAAAAGCAGACCAGTCGAAAAAATCACTTCACGCCGGGGAAACTTAGCGTGAAGCCGCCGTCGACCATGATCGTCTGTGCTGTCAGATAGCTGGCCGCTGGCAGGCATAGCAGGCAGGCGAAGGCTGCTATCTCGTCGAGCGTTGGCAGGCGTTTCAGGGCCGAGCGCTCGGCGCATCGTTGCTGAAAATCTTCGTACGGATAGCCGAGGTAGTTTGCATAGAAGCGCGCGGAGTCGGTGTCGATGTAGCCGACGTTGAGGCCGTTGACCGTGATGCCGCGCGGACCGAGCTCGAAGGCGAAATCGCGCACCATGCTCTCGAGTGCGGCCTTGGCGGCGCCGAGCACGCCGTGGCCGGGCAGGTTGCGAATCGAGTCGATGCCCGAAATCATCAGCACGCGTCCGCCCTCGCCCATCACTTTGTTCGCTTCCTGCACCGCGGCGACAAAGGCGTTGACGCTCAGCGCGAACGTGCGCGCGAGATTGTGCGGCTTGGTCTCGAGCAGCGGCTTGAACGCAGTCGCGGCCGCATTCGCGATCAAAATATCGAGGCCGCCCAGCTCCGACGCCGCCCGCGTGACCATCGCACGCACCTGCGCCTCGTCTTCGAGGTCGGCCTTGATGAGAATCGAGCGCGGCGCGATGGCGCGCACCTCGGCCAGCGTTTTCCCGGCGCTCGCCTCATCGCGCCGATAGTTCATCGCGACCGTAGCGCCGAGCCCCGCCAGTCCGAGCGCGATCGCGCGGCCGAGTCCGCGCGTGCCGCCAGTCACGAGTGCAATTTTGCCGTCGAGGTTGTGCGCGCTCATTATTCTTGTGAGTCGAGATTCGCGTACAGGATTTTGCGGATGTCTTTGGCGAGCGACGTGCCGTCGGCCTTCAGCTTGCGCGAGTTGAAGCTCTTCTGCTCGATGCTCAGCGTCAGCTCGGCGTCGGCCAGGTTGGCTGGAGTTGTGAATGCTACGCGGCCGCTGTCCGGCGTGCGCGATTCGGCGATGACGGCGTTGCCCGGACTGTGCAGCGTGACGCGAGCGCCGGCAATCGGCGGATGCTCACCGTCGGGGAGCGCGTCGTTGTCCAGCACCGTGACGCGGACGCTGCGCAGGTCGCGCGCGCGCTCAATCTCGACACGCAGATCGCGTAGATAGATCATCGGCTCGGCGAACACTCCCTGGATTCCCGCGCGTTCGGGCTCGCGCGCCGGATTCGCCTTGAGCTCGACGCGCTGCGCCGCCATCCCGTGGTCCGACGTGATGACGAAGAGCGTGGACTCGAGCAGGCGGCGCGCGCGTAGCAGCTCGAGCACGGCGCCGATTCGTCTGTCGGTGCGATAGAGCGCCTCGCGCATGCCCTCATGATGCGGGCCGTAGTCATGACCGGCGCCGTCGGTCAGCACGAACTCGTGCGCGACGAATGCGGGCGCGTTCTCGTTGTCGCCACAATGCTCGTAAAGGGTGATCACTTGAGCCATGCCGCGGATGTCGACAATCTCCTCGCGCGTCATCGCGGGTATGTTGTCCTGCGCCCATCGCGGACTCACGTCGAACGCCATCTCGGCCGTGAGCGTCTTGAGTCGCGCCTTGTCGCCGACGATTCGCCGCTCGAACGCCGCGTGATCGGCGCCGCGTCCCTGGGGTTCATGGATCGACGCCGTGATCGTGCCCGCGCCGCCGGCGCGCTTGAACACCTCGTACAGCGTCTCGACGTCGTCGCCCAGGTAGCGCTCGCCGTCGAAGACGTTGCCCTGAATCGGCACGGTCTCGCGATGCTCGCGCAGGTGGAACGTTGGATTGACGATGTCGTGATGCCCGCACCATGCGCCGGTCAGAATGGTCGAGTGGCTCGGCCAGGTGATACTCGGAAAATTGACGATCGAGCCGTGCGAGAGCATCGCGCCGCGCTCGATGAGGCTGGCGAGATTTGGAATCGCGCCAGGATTGTTTTCGATCTGATGGCGCAGTTCCGAATGCGATTGACCGTCGAGAATGAACATGTAGACGCGTTTGGGGCGCGCGGCCGCGTCGTCGATTATTTCGTCGAGCGGAATCCCGTCCTGGCGCTTGAGATAAACCTCGGCGGGCGCGCCCGACGCGTCGAGGCCGGCGATTTTCGCAAATCCCATCAGGCGTGCGATCGTCGGCGCTAGGTCCACCTGCCGCGCGTTCAGCTTGAACATCCCGCGGCGCACGCCCGGACCACTGAACACAAGCGGCGCGCGGCATTGCACGACGTCGAGCGCGCCATGCTGCCCGGGTTGAATTCCCCAGGCATAGGCCTTGGCGCTGACGACGAGGTCTGGCCCGCGCGGACTGTCGAAGAGCTGCGCGATTCGCTCGTACGCATAGGGATGGCTCAGCACGTGGGGTTCGAACCAGGCGCGATTGGGATCGTCGGTGCGATTGCCGCTGCGCGCAGCGGCGTCGAGCTCGTCGTCGATAGTGGCAACGATAAAAGGATCCTGATTTGCGATCGGGTTCTCGCCGATCCGCTCGACCACTTCAAATGACAACGCGCCACCCTCGTCTGCGAAGCGTTTGAATCGAATCATGCCGCGTCGCGACCATACTTCGTACGCGCCGGCGCGCCAGGTGATCACAAGATCGGTGTGATCGGCGGCGGGAGATTCGGCCAGCAGCGCGAGGATCGTCGCGTCGCCGGAATCATACTGATGCGGATCGAGGCCCTGGCCGCCGCTGCGTTCGGGTCCATGTTCACGCAGGTTCGCTGATTCGCCGTTCATTTTTTTCCGAATACTCCTCGCCGAAAACATTGCTCCGCGCGGCATGAGATGCGCAATCTACTCACGGCGCATTACTTAGCGTTTCGTTCACAGCGCCGCTATCGCCGTCGCGTTTGCGTGTTCGCGCGCATTCCCGCAATAGTGAAATCCCACACCGGGAAAGGCAACCAGCATATGGCGCTCAACGAAGAATTCGAATCAAAAATCGGAAAAGGCACCAAGGCTTCGGGCAAGCTCAGCTTTCGCGGCCCGGTAAAAATCGAGGGCGAAGCGGAAGGCGAGATCACCGGCGAGGAAGTCGTAATCTCGAACGGCGCGGTCGTGAGCGCGCGGATTTCGGCGACCAAGGTGACGATTGCAGGCGCCTTCAGCGGCGAAGTGACGGCGCGCGAACGCGTCGAGTTGATGGCGACGGCGCGCGTGCAATGCACGATCAACACGCCGAGCCTGGTGCTCAACGAGGGCGCGCAGTTCGACGGCGACTGCAAGATGCCGGAGAAGAAGGCCGCGTAGGGAACACGAACGCACTGATTTAATGTGGAACCCGCCGTGGGTTCCACACCTCCTTGGGCAGGGGTGACCCCTGCACCCAGTATTCGGAAAAGATGCGGGACTTCGTCCCTGTTAGGAACTCTTTCCTACGTCCGGTTCCCCTTCCACCAGGGGAAGGGGTTAGGGGTTAGGTCGCCGGGATTCATCGCGATGCCAGAAGCCGGCACGGAGCACTAGCGCGGCGGAACAAGCACAGTTTCAACGCCGCTTGAATCGCGGCGGCGCAACACCAATCCGGCGTCATCGATCTCGATTTCTTCCGCGTCGCCCATCCGCGGCTCGTATATCCACTTGTGCGGATCGTTGCCGCGCTGACGACACGACTGCTTGCTGGTCGCTGCGACGAGAGTGTTCGAATCGATTGCCGCCACCCGCCCGGTCCATCGCGTCTGTCCACGTTGGCGGATGTGCGCGATTATCAGCGCGCGAAAAATCACCAGGTCCGCATCGACTTCGCCGTAGCGGCCCAGCTTGGCGGTCAAGTCGTTGCGGCTGCCGCCCGTGCTGATGTTGCCGCGCAGAAAACCGTCGGCCGCTACGTAGCTCGCATTGCGGGTGAACGGACCGCGGCTGTAGTTCACGACTACGCGCTGCACGAGGGCGGCATCGTCCAGTTCGGCTTCGACTTCGTACACGTTCGAGCCGCTGGCGGGGCGGCGCACGCCGTGAATCCTCCCCCATGCGAGCGTTTCCGTTTCGACCGCTATCAACTCGCCGGTGCGGCGCAGCTCGTAGCGGAATTCGCCGTCGGCAAGCATCATGCTGGAAAGCTAACCGCTCGACTGGGAGCGGACAAGTTTGCCAGCGCGGGGCAAGTTGGGCCATTGTGGCGCATATCAACGAGGACACGCTCGAATGAACTGGCGGGAGTACTACCAATCGCGCACGATCACAGCCGACGAAGCGGCGGCGATGGTGAAGCCGGGAATGCGAGTGGATTTCCCGCTCGCGGCCGGGACCGTGATGCAACGCGCGCTGGCGGCACGGGGCAAGCAGATCGACGGCGTGGTCAATCTCAGGATGTCGTCGCCGCTGATCGATCCGGGATGGATGAGCGGGGACGTCGCGTCGCGCTTCAGAATCGAGTTCGAGCTGTTTATCGGCAACCTGGGCCGCGCCGCGCATGACCGGCATGCGGCTACCTACCTGCCGAATTTATTTTCGACCGGCTTCAAGCCGCACGATGAACGGCCGGCCGAAGACAAGCCGATAGATTTCACTTTCGTCAACGTCACCACGCCCAACGCGAAGGGATTCGTCAGCTTCGGACCGCATCAGTGGAACAAGCGGATGTATGCGCGGCGCGCGCGTCATGCGATCGCCGAAGTCGATGCGAGCATGACGCGCACCTACGGCGACGTGTACATGCATGTGTCGGAGTTCGAATATTTCGTCGAGGGAACACCGCCGCCGCCCGACCGCAAGGTGATCGAGAATGCGCTGGCGACGATGGATGCGGAAAAACGCGACGGCATCCGCGCGATCATTGCGGAGGTCGGAGAGGAGCGTATCTGGCCGCTCGTGCAGTATCTGCAGCGCACGCCGCTGGCGGATTTGCGCCTGCTGCTCGGCCTGACGGCGCCGCCCGCCGAGTTCAAGGCGGTTGCCGGATACCTGAGCGAGCTGATCGAGGACGGCGTGACGATTCAAATCGGCGTCGGCGATCCCAGTTCGCAGATGCCGCGGATGGGCGCGTTCGACGGCAAGCATGACCTCGGGCTGCATACCGAGATGGTGGCTCCGGGAATCGCCCGGCTGGTCGACGCGGGGATAATCAACGGCCGGCGCAAGACGATCCATCGCGGCAAGGCGGTGGCGGTCGCATGGTCGGGTTCTGATCCGGACGACTTGCGGATAATCGACGACAACCCAGCCTTCGAGCTGTACGATCCGGAGTACACGCTCAAGCTGGCGACGCTCACGGCGAATTACCGGCAGACGTCGATCAACAACGCGATCGCGATCGATCTGACCGGGCAGATAAATTCGGAGACCGTGATCGGCGCGCGGATGATGAACGGGACTGGCGGTCAGCCGGAGACTCATATCGGCGCGTTTCTCTGTCCAGGCGGTCGCGCAATAACGCTACTGCAATCCACGGCGGTGGGCGGCGCGATTTCACGTATCGTGCCGCAGCTCGAAGCCGGCGCGTTGGTGACGGTGCCGCGCTACTTCGCTGACACCGTGGTCACCGAGTTCGGAATAGCGCGGTTGCTCGGCAAGAACCATCGCGAGCGCGCCGCCGAATTGATAGCGATTGCTCACCCGGACCATCGCGCAGAGCTGAGGGAAGCTGCTAACCGACTGTTTGGTTGATGTAGCTAGACCCGGCTTCTCTACGAGCCGCGAGAGTGAGGCGTCGCTCGCTAACCCGCGCCTGACGTAGCTGCCGGACGCCACCTGACTGTTCTGGCCGAATCAGTTCGAAATTACAAAATAACAATCGCGATCTGGTTGCAAAAAGTGCAGGAAAACCCTGTATTTTTTACCTGCACTTGACCTTAGGAAGGAAATAGTCCAATAAGAGGGTCTATAGCGTAGTTCAACTTTTGTGATAGGCTAATTGCCAGCCTAAGGACGGATAGGCGCATTAAAGAGGAAGTGAACGGATGCCATCCTCAACCAAAGTGCTCACAGTTAACGAGCTAGCCGAGTATCTTAGAGTGCATCGGTCGACGATATACCGCCTCTTGAAGAAGGGCCAGCTGCCCGGCTTCAAGATTGGTAGCGACTGGCGCTTCAACGTCGAGGTTATCGACGAGTGGCGGCTGCGCCAAGGTCCGGGTGTCTTGGAAGAAGAAAGCGTCGATTAACTGAAGGGCCAGTTTTCGCGGGCTGCTCAGCAAGCTCGGACCAAATTCCACTTCAAGACGACATTCAAAATGGGGGAAGTTGTCGCGCGCGGGCTCGCGCGGCTAAACTGCGAACTCCGAGTTTCGGGCGGGTCAAAATTGACCGGCCTCACGGGGTAATCGTGCAGAGTCATGCCGACTGATATTTCCGCCAAGACAAACCTGTTCACCGAATCTGTGATCCGCGAGATGACGCGTCGTGCGCTGAAGTGCGGCGCGGTGAACCTGGCGCAGGGATTTCCCGACTTCGCGGCGCCGGCCGAAATCAAGGAAGCGGCGAAGCGCGCGATCGACGAGGAATACAATCAGTACGCGATCACGCATGGCTCGCCGAATTTCCGGCGCGCGATCGCGGACAAGGTGCGCAGCTACAACGGCATCGCGTGCGACCCCGACCGCAATATCACGGTGACTTGCGGCGCGACCGAAGCGATGGTCGCGACGATGCTGGCGGTGATCAACCCGGGCGACGAGGTGATCATCTTCGAGCCGTTTTACGAGAACTACGGGCCCGACGTGATCCTGGCCGGGGCGACGGCGCGGTACGTGGCGCTGCGCGATCCGGATTTTTCGATCGACCGCGCGGAACTCGAGGCCGCGTTCGGCCCGCGGACCAAGGCAATCGTGATCAACACTCCGCACAATCCGAGCGGCAAAGTGTTCACGCGCGCCGAGCTCGAGCTGATCGCCTCGCTATGCCAACGGCATGACACGCTGGCGATCACCGACGAAATTTACGAGCACATCATCTACGGCGGCGTGCGCCACATCTCGATTGCGAGCCTCAAGGGGATGGCCGATCGCACGGTTACTATCAGCGGGCTGTCGAAGACCTATTCGATCACCGGCTGGCGGCTGGCGTACGCGATCGCGAGCGAGAGAATCACGTCGGCGATTCGCAAGGTGCATGACTTTCTGACGGTCGGCGCGCCGCATCCGTTGCAGGAGGCCGGCGCTGTTGCGCTCAGGCTGCCGGAGTCGTTTTACGCGGAGCTGACTGCGATGTACGCGCGCAAGCGCGGCGCGCTTTACGCGGCTCTCACGCGGGCGGGGTTGAAGTGCAGCAATCCTGACGGCGCGTACTACATCGTGGCGGAGATTGGCGGGCTGGGATTCGAGGACGACTTTGCAGCGGCGGATTTCCTGCTGGATGAGGTGGGCGTAGCTGCGGTGCCCGGTTCAAGTTTTTATCATCGGCCGAAACTGGGCCATGGCAAGATTCGATTCACTTTTTCCAAGAGCGACGAGACGATCGCGGCGGCAGCCGAGCGCCTGAGCCATTTGCAGGAAAAGCTGGCAGCGCGGTCGAAGCTGGCCACCAGGTAAATTCAGGCGGATTTTTTGCCGCCCTGGATTGTGCGCAGGCGGGGGCGTTCGATGCCGCCGGACAGGTACACCAGCACGGTCCAGGCGCTGCGTGTGAGCGGGTAGCAGAGCAGCACGCTGCCGCAGGCGATCGCACTCAGAATAAATATCTGGACGACGTCAGACAGGTTCGTGGCGAAGGCGAGAATCGCCCAGCAGAACAGGAACGATCCGGCGGCCACCGCGAAATCGAGATACATCGCGCCCAGCGTCTCCCCCGGGTCTTTCCAGAAGATGACGTGGCAGCGCGGGCATTCGCGATTCATCCTGAAGTGCGAGCGGAAGATCGCGCCGTTGCGGCACACCGGGCATCGGCAGTTGAGCGCGCATTTGATGAGCGCGGACGCGGAGTCGTTGGCAGCCATGATTCTGGTATAACCGCGCGGCGCAATTGATGCCAGCGATCAACTCACAATCGAATCAGATGCTCCAGTTGAAGCCGACTTCGGGACCGAACAACTGCGTGCGCAGCAGATTGCCGACGCCATCGGAAGTCTGCGTGTACTTCGTGTAGTTGTAGTTCAGCCCGGCAAACGGTGCGAGCCCGCGCCATTCGCGGCTCGTATTCGTGTAGATGATGCGCCAGTGAGTTTCGAAGCCCGATTGCGAGTCGTAAACCGTGCCGCCCTCGCTGCGGCCGGAGTCCCACTTGTTGGCCCAGTAGCCCTGCGCGGTCACTTCGAACGCGAAGCCATGCCCCAGCCATCGCCGCTCCTCGAGTCCGATAACCGGTATTGGCAGTCCTTTGTCGTGGAAACGGATTCGGGCTTCGAACGGTGAGACCTGGCTGAAGTTCGGTTTCCCGTCGTTGATGCGAAAGTCGTTGTAGGTGAATTCGAGTCCGATCTTTGCGCGCGTGTCCCATCCCTGGAGGAACTGCGGCAAACCATCTTCGCGATCCTGATAGATCGGCGTCAGCCGGCGCTCGTAGTAGCCGCCGAAGGTGTACCATCGCGTGCCGCCGGGATTCAGGTTCTGAATCGGTGAGGTAGGCGACGGCGGGCCGATGATCGTGCCGCCAAATGCGAGCGGCTGAGTTTGAGGCTTGCTGCCGTAGATGCCGTAGTACCGGAATTGGAACTGCAGCGCATTGACGCTGTCGATCCAGTAGCTGAGCAGCACCTCGGGCAACTGCAACTGCGAAACGCCCATGTCGTGCTTCAAGCTGATGGCGCTGTCGGGAAATGAATTGATGCGGCGGCGCAGCGTGTTGGCGCCGACGGTGAACATGTAGGCGTCCTGAGCCTCGATGTCGACTTGATGCCGCGCGGGAGTCAGCAAATCCCCGCTCGGTTCGCTGATCGAGAGTAAGTCGTCCAGCGGATAAAGATCGAACGCAAAACAATTCGCGCTCGCGCACATTAGAATCGCCGTGACAACCATAGCCATTGTCAGACTGACTAAGCGCATAGGCGGGGATGGTGGACTAATGGCAGTCCAATTTCAAGACACGACTTATTGCGCGCTGGCGGGATTTGGTTTCGCGTCGATCGAAGGCGCTGGAGTTCCGGGCGAAGACTGAAATCCGGCGGGTAGTTCGCGCGTCGGCGAGACACGAATCACGACAATCTGGCCACGATCAAGCTTGGCGCGCGAGGGCCGCGCAATTCCGATCCACGCGAGCAGATATTTTTTCGGATACTTCGCGATCACCAGATCCTGCAGTGCCGTGTCCGTCACGATTTCCGCCTTGCCGATGAACGCAGGTCCCGTGCGCGTGCCGATCCAGATGATCGCCGGACTGCCGCGCTTGATCCGTTTGACCTTCGGGCTCTTCGGCGAGGTTTCGATGAGGACGTCGTTGTCCGGGGTCGTCGTGAACCATATGGGCGCGGCTTTGCTCTGGGTGCCATCTTTGCGGACGGTCGCAATATAGATGTAGGTGGCTTTGGCCAGCGCGTCGATCATCGACTTCAATCCCCCAGGTAGCGGCGGCGCACGAAGACTTCGCCGAGGAACAGCATGATCACCAGCGGAATCAGCCACGGATCTGCGCTGCGGCGAAAGGCCACAGTCTGATCGCCGTGGCGCGCGATGGTCGCGGCGGACGCGTCGAAGGCGCCGTGGGTCGCGGTCGCGAGGCGTCGCAGCAACTCGAGATTTGGCGGCTTGATGCGCAGCTCGGCAGTGTCGGCGGGAATCGATCCGGCGGCGGCGAATTCGCGCTGCTCGAGCACTTTTTCAGACTCAGCCGCCTTGAACATCAGTGTCGCCGTGTACTTCCCGCGCGGCAGCGGCCCGACTTCGCCGCGATAGATGGAAGCGTCGGCCTCGGTCATCGCAACGTCGATGGCGCGGCCCGGTCCCGTGATCCGGCAGACCAGGTTGCTGACGGGATCGGGATCGGCCTTCTCAGCCTCGATCGTAATCGAGCCGTCGGGTGCGCCATGCACGCGCATCGTGAACATGCCGGAGTCGCCCTGGCGCATCGTCCAGCCCGCGAGCTGCGACCAGAATTCCACGTAACGGTTCCATCGAATCCAGCTGAGGGTCGCCAGCGAGTCGGGATCGGCGGAGAAAATCGCGGTGCGGCCGAGTCCGTATTGCCATGACGCGAGCAGCGGCGAGGTCTTGTCGTCGCGCGCGACCTTGAGCGTGACTTGCGCGCCGTCCTTCGCTTCGGTCGCCGCGAAATAATCGATCGGCGGAATGTCTTTGATGCCGATGCCGGAGAGCATCGCGGTCGCCTCGCCGGCTTCGACCGTGGTGCGATCGGATTTGCGCCGGTTCATCGCCTCGCGCGTCAGCCCGACCAGCAGCAGCGGCAGCTTCTCGATGTCCTGCACGCGATAGAAGATACCGCCGGTCGCCTGCGCGAAATCCTGCAGCAGCTCGAGGTTGGCGAGGTCGGGACCGATGCGAATGGTCGAGACGGGAATGTGCTGGCGCGCGTATTCGGCGATGAGATCGTCGTGGTCGTGATACTGGCGGTTGGTGTCGCCGTCGGTGAGCAGAATCACCTGGCGCACGGGGATGCCGCTCTGCAAGATTTCACGCTCGGCGATTTCGAGCGCGTCCTTGAAGTCGGTGCCGCCGCCGGGTTGCAGGCGATCGATGCGATTTTCGAGCTCCGCGCGATCGTCGCCAAGCTGCTGCAGATGCGCCAGCACGTAGGGTTGCGAATCGAACGCGATCACGCCGGCGTAATCAGTGTCGTCGAGCTGGCGCAGCAGTGCGATCGCAGCCTCCTTGGCGTAGCGGATTCGCTGGCCGTTGCGCACCGCGGGATAGCGCGAGTCGTAGCTCATCGAGTTCGAACGATCGATGCAAAGGTAGACGGCGATCGGCTCGCGCGACGGCGGCGGTGGTTGCGGCATGAACTTTACCGGCAGCGCTTTCTCAAGATCGCCGCCGGCCAGCGAGTCCTCGCGCAGCGTATCGCCCGTGGCGACCAGGCCGCCGCCGTAGTCGGCGACGTAGCGATTGAGCGCGTGCTGCGCGTCGGGCGTGAGCGAGCCTTCGGGCACGTCGTCGAGGATCACGAGCTGATACGGCAGGTAGTCGGCCGGGTTCTTGCTCAGGCTGCGCGGCGAGACGAAATCAATCTGGTAGTTGCGCATCTTCAGCGCGCTCACGAGACTCTCGGGCGGCGTAGTCGAGACGATCAGAATGCGCGGTGCGCCGGTCACGGAAATCGGCGCCTCGACGCGCGGATTCAGCGCGATCCGCGGCGGCGCGATCGAGACTTCCGCGCTCATCAGGTATGCGCCCGGCTGCTCGAGCCGGTATGGCAGCTCGAAGCGGTTCAGTCCCGGCTGCAGCGTGATCGACTCGCCGCCGACCGCATTATCGTCGCGGTAGAGCTTGAGCATTGCGGCAACCGGCGACTGCGATTCGCTCTCGACGTCGATTCTGAAGGCGAAGCGCTGATCGGCGCGCACCGCGTCCGGCGAATAGAAATTAGTGACGGCGATGCGCGCGGTCGCGGACGGCGGCGGCGCGGCGGCAAAAATTCGCACGCCGTCCTCGAGCATCGCAGGGACCTCGGTCATCGCGGAGTCCTCGGTCTCGTTGCCGTCGGTGAGCAGCAGGATGCGCTTGTCGGCCTCGGGCGCGAACAGACTCTCGGCCGCAGTCAGCGCACCGGCGATATCAGTGGCGCCCGGGTCGGCGCCGTCGCCGAAATCTCCGAGCAGCCGCGGATCGGTCAACGGCGCCAGCAGCCGTGCGTCGCGGCCGAAGCCGACAATCGCAAGCTGGTCGCTCGGCGCCATCGCGGATTTCAACTGCTCGACCTGCGCACGCATCCAATCCTGCTGATCGGGCGACACCGAGCGCGACTCGTCGAGCACCGCGACCACCGCGACACTCTGCGCCGCGATACGGCCCGGAACGCGCAGCCCCGCGAGCATCGCGACGAGAGCCACGACGCACAACGCGCGAAGGGTTGCGGATGCAGCGCCCGCCAGGCGCGTCCCGCTGCGCGTCGCGAGAATTCCCGGCGCCGCCGCAACGGGCACCAGCACCAGCAGCCACAGCAGATACGGCCGATCAAACATGGCGCATCCTCCAGCGGCCGGCGTGGTTAATCAGCATTGCGGATTCCACCATCGAGGCGATCAATGCGAGCGCGATCAAAATAAAAACCAGTGGCTGTATCTGCCGCGCGGATGGAGCGTTGGATGCGGCGGTTCTCCGCGTGGGCACGCTCGCTGCCACCTGCGGTTTCACGACCAGGTCGGACTCGGCGGCGTCGTAGTAGTTGGCGAGCACCTGCGTGGTCACTCCCCCCGACTCGACGGCATAGCGCCCGGCCTGCATCGGACGGATTCGCACGCGGCCCCATTTGTCGGCGGATACTGTGTGCACGCTGCCGTCGGGCTGCGTGACGCGCGCGCTTGCGCTCGCGGGCACGCTCACCTCGGCGCCGGTCGCGACGATCAGAATGTCGCGCGGCGCGGTAAGCTGCTTGATCATATCGACGGTCAGCACCAAAGCGTCGAGATGATCGGGCGCGAGCAGCAAGTGATCGCGCACGTCGAACGCCAACACTCCCTCCTGACCGGCCGCGGCGCGTCCGACTGCCGCCAGCGGCAGCGAAGGATGACCCGGGCCCGTCGCGCTTGCGATCAAATCCATCCATTCGGGGATGGCGACGATTCGCGTCGGGCCGAGCGTCAACGATTCCAGGCCGGGCGATTCACCCATCGCGTCGTCGCGAATATCAGCGCTCGCGATTGTTCCCTCAACCGAGATACCGGCTGCGTGCGGCGAGTTCTTCGCAGCTTGCGGCGGAAAAATGAGCAGCGTCGATGCGCCCGCCGCCGGTAGATAGGAATCATGCATCACGACCAGCTCAAATGGCTTCGCGCCCGCGCCGGACGGCGCAACATACTTGGCGGGATCGGCGGTCTCGATCTGGAAATTGGCATTGACCGCGAGCAGCACGCGCGCAATATCGTCGCGCACGCCGGCGTCGGGCGAGAGCACCAACACCTGCGCCGCATGATCGGACGGTGCGTATGCGTAGCGGCTGTCGTCGGCTTCGATGGCGTCGTCGGAAAGAATTCGCGCGTGAAGCAAGCCGCCGGCCGTGAGCGGTCCGAAGCCAACCACGAGCTGTTCGCGCGGCGCGAGCATCATCGTCTGATGAAACACCTCAGTATCGCCGAGATCGATCGCCAGTTCCGCCGGATGAGGCCGCGTGGAAAAGTTGCGGATCACCGCGCGGGCGCGCGTCGAGCCGGGAACGCCCGGATCAAGCGACACGATCGCGAGGTTGGAATCGTCGGAACCCACCTGGTGAAAATTCACGCGCGCGGTCGAGGCGACGTCGGCAAGAATCGCGGGTGCCGGTGGCCGGTCCGCGAAAAGATCGATTTCCGACGCGCCACGCGCTCGAATCAGCGCCGCTCTCAGAGCCGCCGCGCGCGCAGGCACCGCCATCGGCACCAGCGCGTCGAGCGCTTTGCGCAAGTCGGCCAGGTTCGCGGTCTGCGGATGACGCACCTGCGCTTCGAGTGCATAACCGATGATGCTGAACTCGTCGCCCGGCGGCGCCTGCTCGACTATCTCCAGCGCCTGCTGGCGCGCCTGGTCCATCCGAGTGCCCGAGCCCTCGCGCGCGCTCATCCCGGCGCCGAGATCGAACACCAGCGCATGGCTGCGGCCCTGACCAACCGACGGCGGCCTCATCACGTACAGACCCGCGATCGCCAGCGTCAATGCAGCCAGCGTCGCCATCTCGAGCCAGAACAGCGGATCGAGCCGCACGTGACGAACGCTCGCGACGGGAGCCGGGGCTTCATCGAACAGCATCAGGCTCGAAACTTCTATAGTCGGGCGCGAGCGCGAGCGCAGGTAAATCAGCACGAGCAGCGCGAGGCTGAGACCGTAAATGAAATTTTGCGGATTGAGGAAACCCACGGCTATCTCACGATTCCCAGCAGCGGGAGTTCGCGCTCCATGAAGGCTTCCAGGTTGCCGGCGCCGAACGCCTGCGCATAAACGATCGAGTGCGCGATGCAAACCTCGCGGATGCGCGTGGCGATCTTCTCGACCTTGCGCCGCAACCCCTCGACCGCCGCCGGGCCGAGCATCGTCTCGCGCACTTCGCCGGTCTCCGCGTCACGGATGCGATACAGACCCGGCGGATACGATGCGGTGCTTTCCTGCTCGCCCATCACGTGGATGACTTTTACTTCGTGACGCGCGGCCACCAGCCGCTTGAGCGCATCTTCGAGGTCGCCTTCGTTGACCAGAAAATCCGAGATGACGACGACGGTGCCCGCGGGCCGGCGTTGAAGGAGCAACTGATCAACGGCTGCGCCCAGCCGGGTTTCGCCACCGGCTTTCACTGACGTCACGAACGGTTTGAAATTGAGATACGACTCGCGCCGCCGATGGAACGGCGTTGCTTCCAGCGTCATCGCGCCGCGATGCATCGCGAACGCGCCGATTCGCACCGCGTCGTTGTCGGCCATTCCGATGTACGCGAGCGACGCGCCAATCGCCAGCGCGAGTCCCAGCTTGTCGTCGCGCTCGGGCAATCCCATCGACGCGCTCGCATCGACGAGCGCGGTGACCTCGACCTGGCGATCGGCGCGGTAAGTTCGGAGCATCAATTCATCGAGCCGCGCGAACGCGTTCCAGTCGAGGAAGCGGAGATCGTCGCCGGGCGCATACTCCTTGAAATTTTCGGGTTCGATTCCGAGACCCTGGACCCGGCCAAGCGCGCGCTGACCCGCGCGCACGGTGCGGGCGCGCTTGATGCCCAACACCATGCGGTCGAGCTTGCGCAGGAACTCCGGCTCGAAAGCACGCGCCTCGAGCATCGCCGGCCGCCTACACTTTCGCCGCGCGCACCGACTTGATGACGCGCTCGACAATGTGCGCGGCGTCGATTCCGTCGGAGAGCGCGGCGTAGTTGAGCATGATGCGATGGGCCAGCGCGGATACCGCCACCTGGTCGATATCCTCGCGCGCAATATTGGCGCGCCCGTCGAGCAGCGCGCGCACCTTGGCGCCGAGTATCAGCGCCTGCGCGCCGCGCGGACTCGAGCCGAACATCACGTACCGATTGACCATCTCGTCGTGCACGGCCTTCGCCTCGTCGGTCACGAAGCGCGAGTTCTGCGGCTGCGTCGCGCGCACCAGCCGTGCCGCGTAGATCTCCATCGCGGGCGCAGCCAGCACTTCGCGCACCAGCTTTTTCAGCTCCTCGACCCGATCGGCCGCTTCGGCAGCGTGAAACACCGGCTCGATGCCTGCTTCTTCGGGGCCGGTCGTCGACGAAATAATTCGCGTCAGTTCGCCTTCGTCCGGGTAGTTGAGACGCACTTTGAACAGAAAGCGATCGAGCTGCGCCTCGGGCAGCGGGTAGGTGCCCTCCATCTCGATCGGATTCAGCGTCGCCATCACGAAGTACGGCGGCTTGAGGCGATAGGTGGTGCCCGACACCGTCACCTGCAATTCGGCCATCGCCTCGAGCAGCGCGGACTGCGTCTTGGGCGTCGCGCGATTTATCTCGTCGCCGAGCAGGATATGGCAGAACGCGGGTCCCGGCTGGAAGGTGAATTCGCGGCGCCCGTCGTCGCCCGACAAAATCACGCGCGTGCCGGTGATATCGGCCGGCATCAGATCGACGGTGAACTGAATTCGGTTGAAGCTCAGGTTCAGCGCCAGCCCCAGCGTCTTGACCAGCGTGGTCTTGCCGGTGCCGGGGACGCCTTCGATCAAAACGTGGCCGCCCGCGAACAGGGCGGACAGCAATTCCTCGACGGCTTGCTCATGGCCGATGATCACCTTGTGGATCTCGGCCTGGATCCGCCGAAACGTCCGGGCGAAATCCGCCACTGTCGGCGTTTCCGCCTGCACATCACTCATCGTTCAAATACCCGCTTGATTGTGGATCGATCGTCGGCCGGAACCGCCGCGCGCGCGACCGGCTCGTCGGGCGCCTGGTTCACACTGAGCGGAGTGCGCACTTTGGGCGGAACGTACGCGTGACCGGCGCCCTTCGCGCCGTGATCGACCGGCCGCGCCTCGATCGAAATCTCGAAGCCCTCGCTGCCGAGCTTCGACGGCGCGGGCGCGCCGAACAGACTGTCGGGATCGGCGCCGATTCCATGCGCCTCGCCGCCGTTGCTGCTGTTCTCGCCGCTTTGCTGGATACTGCGATCGGTCGCATCGTCCTGCTTGGTGGGATTGTCTCGGCCCGCGTCGGATTCCACGCCCGCCTCGCCCGTGCCGCCGGTCGAAGGCTGCGAATTGGGCTGGCGCGAATCGTCTTCGGGCGGCAGATCGATCTCGTTGGATTTTTGCAGGTCCTGCTTGAATTGTCCTGCTATTTCGCCATGCCGATTCTTCTGCGCATCGGGCGCGCGCCGAATTTCATTTTGATCCTGATCGTTACCCGCGTCGGCCAGCCGCAGGTTGAGGCGCCGATTCGAGTTCGCCTGCTGCCCGGTAAGCTTGCTCTGTAAATTCCCGGCGAGGTCGCGCGCGCGATTGACGAGTTGGTTCAGCGAATTGCCCGCAGCGTCGCCGCCGGCCGGATTTTCACGCGCGAGCTTATCCTCGAGCCGGCGCATCGTAGCGGCATCAGCCGTTACCTGCATCCCCGAATCATCGCCCGGATCGGCGGGCCGCAGATGCAGGTCATCGAGATCGACCGTCAGGTCGTCCTGGTCGCTGTTCTGCGCGATTTGCGGCGCGTGCTTGATCTTCGAAATCGGGAACGCCGCCGCCGCCAGCACGAGTGCTCCGGCCAGCGGGTAAACAGCACGCGACACGCGGCGCCGCTCAATTTTCGCCGGCGCGAATTCGTCCTCGTGCCCGAGTGTATCTTCAACCAGGTATGACCACAGCGGGCCGCGATTCCCGCCGGGCGCCAGCGCGACAATCGTCGAGAGGCGGCCCTTGAGCTCGGCGCGATCGTCAGCAATCGCCGCAGCGCGCATCGCACTCGCGCGCATCCGCCAGCCGGCTCGAAGCGCACTCACGACACCCCCGGCGGCGATGACCACCAGCGCAGCGCTACCCATCAGGAAAATCAGCGGCGACACCAGGTATGCGCTGGCGAAGATCGACGCGCTGCACGCGATCACGATCGCGAGCATGTAGAAAACCGCATGCTGTATTGCCAGCGAGTTCAGCCGGAGGCGGACGGAGCCGACCCGGCCAAGTATTTGCCCGAGTTTCTCGTCAGCCCGCTCGTCTTGTGACAGAAACGACATCAGAAGGCGCCAAGCGCGTGGATCGAGGATAGTTTAGCCCCGCAGACCACGCAACGACGAATCTCTCACGATGTCTTGCCGATCGTAGCGTCTGCGCGCACTAATTTTCGGCGCGGTTACTCGAGGCCTGCGTCGTCGGCGGCTCCCAGCGCGATCGCGGACCAGTCCAGCTCGGAACGGCCCTTGGCAATTGCCGAGACGAATCTATTGCGCAGCAAGCTCGCCGTCGGCATCGGCGTATCCGCTGCCAGCGCCGTCTGCAGCACGAGCTCGATATCCTTGAGCCCGAGCGGCAGCCGAAATCCCGCCGGCGAATACTGCCCACGCGCGATTGCCGGCCCATAAATCTGGTACACGGGCGCCGCGAAAATCGTTTTGCCCAGCATGTCGAGCGCCGCCGCCGGATCGACCCCGCTCTTGCGCATCATCGTGACCGCCTCGCCCATCGCCTCCATCGCCGCCGCGATCATGAAGTTGCCCGCAAGCTTCACCACGTTGGCCGCGCCGGCGTCTTCGCCAAAGTCGAATATCTCCTGCCCCATCGCCTCGAGGATCGGTTTCACCCTCGCCTTTGCGTCCGCCGGTCCCGAAACGCAGATCCGCAACCGCTTCGCCTGCGCGGCGTCGGGACGCCCGAACACCGGCGCCGCGACCAGCACGCTCCCGCGCGACGCATGATAGTCCGCCAGCTCGCTCGTCGCTGCCGGCGACACCGTCGTCATCGAAATATGAATCCCATCCGGCGACAGGCGCGCCGCGAGCGCATCGTCGCCCGTCACCAGTGCTCTCACCGACGCGTCGTCCGCCAGCATCGAGACGACGATTCCGCCCGGCTCCGCGACGTCGCCGGCGCGATCCACGCGACGCGCTCCCTTGGCGACGAGCGGCTCCGCCTTCGACGCGGTGCGATTGTAAACCGTCAGAGGGTATCCCGCTGCGATCAAGTTCGCCGCCATCGGCTCACCCATCGCGCCCAGTCCTACGAAACCAATCTTCTGTGTCATGGAATTCAGGCTACCATTCGGCCCGTTTGGAGCAATCTGACTTCACCGCGCCGCGTTCAGCGCGAGTGCGTGACGCCGATCCGCGGACACAGCGCCGCGATTTTGCATCGCGAGCACCATGGCGAGACCGGCTGACAGATCGTCTGGCCGAAGGCTACGAGGATTCCGTTGTACTCGAGCCAATGCCGCGCGGGCAGCACCGCGCGCAGCGCAAGCTCGGTCTTGTCGGGCGTCTTCGTCCGCACCAGGCCCCATCGATTCGAAATGCGATGCACATGAGTGTCGACGCATATGCCCGGCTTGGCATACGCCTCGGTCACGACCAGGTTCGCGGTTTTGCGCCCCACGCCTTTGAGGGTCAGCAGCGCGTCGATCTCGTCGGGCACGCGGCCGTCGAATTTGTCGATCAGGTCGCGGCATATTCCGCGGATCACTCGGGCCTTGGTGCGATAGAACCCGACCGGATAGATGAGCCGCTCGAGCGTCTTCGGCGCCAGCGCGAGTATCGCCGCCGGCGTATTCGCGCGCGCGAACAGTCTGCTCGACGCGGCCGCGGTAGTCGCGTCCTTGGTGCGCAGACTCAGGATGCACGAAATGAGCGTGCGGAACGGATCGCCATGCTGCACCGCGATGAAGCCGACGATCGGCGCGTTCCACTTCGGCGCCTCGCGCCTGAGCACCGTAAGCACGCGGCTGACGCGGCGCGCGTCGATCGGCGCGCGCCGCGTCGATTCAGTTTTCTTGCCCGATGCCATTTGTCGATCCGTCGAGCCGATCTATCACGCCGCCGCTCTCTTGTCGTATCCGCGGCACGTTGTTACCTGTCTGACGCAATCCCTCCGCGAGGTGATCGTCATGGAACTCGGACTCAAGGGCAAAGTGGCGCTAATAACCGGCGCGAGCAAAGGCCTGGGCAAAGCGATTGCCGAGGAATTCGCCAAAGAAGGCGCGCACGTATCAATTTGTGCGAGGGGTAAAGAAGATCTCGAG
Organism: Binatus sp. (SeqCode); assembly: GCA_050010075.1. Lineage (GTDB taxonomy): Bacteria > Desulfobacterota > Binatia > Binatales > Binataceae > Binatus. Next base: position 42,515 of record JBEKLS010000007.1, read on the forward strand.
CGCACCGCCGCAGACTTGCGCCGGCATCGCGTCAAGGTCGTCGCCACTTCGGCCGACGTCACCCGCGCCGTCGACGTTGAGCAGGTGATCGCCGAGACCGTCAAGCAACTCGGCCGCGTCGATATCCTCGTCAACAACGCGGGCGACGCGTGGATCGGCCACATGGTCGACACGACCGACGAGCAATGGCGCTATTGCATGGAGGTCAACCTCTACAGCGCGACGCGCTTCACCCGCGGCGTGGTGCCGCACATGCGCAAACAAGGCGGCGGACGCATTGTCAACATTTCGACGGTGGGCGGGCGCACGCCCGCGGGGCCGTTGCTTGACTACAACAGCGCCAAGGCCGCGATGCTGGCATTTTCCAAAACGATCTCGTTCGAGCTGGCGGCCGACAACATTCTCGTCAACAGCGTATGCCCCGCCTGCATCCATTCCCCGCTATGGGAGCGGCTGCCGACACGATGGTCGGCGTTCTGGGCGACAGTCGCGAGCAGGTCTATCAGAACATCGCCAATCAAAGTGTCGCGCTCAAGCGCTTCGGCCACGACCAGGAGGTCTCTGCGTTGGTGGTATTCCTCGCCTCGGATCGAGCCTCATTCATGACCGGCAGCGTTTACGACGTCGACGGCGGCTACGCCAAATCCATTTGACGTCGCCGTCACATCATCACGTCGCAAAGGAGAAACTTCATGAACGAGCAGAAAAATCTCGAGATAGTGCAGCGCGCCTACAAGGCTTTCGGCGCAGGAGACTTGGGCCTACTGAAGCTTCTTACTGACGATGTGGAATGGAACTTTCCTCCCACCTATGTCGGCATCCCCTGGGCACGACACTCCTGGCGCGGGCCGGCTGAAGTCGAACAGGCCTTCAGGATGCTGAACGAGTTTCTTGAGTTCCAGGTCTTCCAGCCGGACGAATTTATCGCCGGCGGCGATCAGGTTGTAGTCCTCGGTCACGAACGATGCCGCATACGAGCGACGGGCCGGATTGTCGAAGCGAGGTGGGTACAGATATTCACGTTGCGAGACGGCAAGATCAGCCGCTATCGCGAATATTCAGACACTGCAGCATGGGACACCGGCTACGCTGCCGCCTGAAACGGCGACGCCGTCTTTCACCAGGTCTACTAACGGTCGCTTCGCGCTCTGGTGTTTCCTATAGGACGATGACCTCGATAGCTCTGGGCCTAAAAGGTGGCCGAAAGTCTAATGACACCTGAAACAGTTATCCGACCTGCCAGCCGCGCTGAGTTCTCGACCGTGCTACAGCTATGGGACGAAGTAGGAGTTACACCGAAAGTCAGCGACTCTATCGAAGGACTGACTGGCCTACTCAACCAGCCGGGCGGCGTGCTGCTGGTCGCAACAATCGACGATAGGATAGTTGGAACCGTCATAGGAGGATGGGACGGATGGCGCGGCAACATCTATAGGCTCGCAGTAAGTCCCGCTCACCGCCGCAAAGGCATAGCGCGACGGCTGGTCAAGGAAATAAGCCTCGCGCTGTACGCCAAGGGCGCCAAAAGACTCTCAGCCCTGGTCGAGCACGAGCATCCCTGGGCGATTGATTTCTGGAATTCTATGCAAGACCTGGGTTTCGAGCACGATCCAACTCTGGTGCGCTACAAGGCGCCCAGCCCATAAAGCACGACCCTCCAAACAAAAGAGCCACGCACGACTTGGCGAGCTTTCTATCTCCTCTCCCCACAAGGAGAGCTACATAGCCTGGTCGAGTCTCTGTCTCCTCTCCCTGCAAGCAGGCCTCTGCGTACGCTGCGTTGAGAAGGAAACAACGATCTGCCACCTCCTTTGTCATTCTAAGCGCAGCGAAGAATCCCGGATCTTTCTCGGCGCGAATCAGCGCACCCTCAACCACGGAGCGACCACTGCGAAGGCCGGTTGTTCCGACGATCAGTGCGTCGGCGAATCCGGGATGCTTCGCGGAGCCTGTCCTGAGCAAAGCCGAAGGGCTCTAGAATGACGCGGAGCGCTTCGTGCGGACCAACAAAAAAATCATATCTGTCGCGAGCTTTCTGTCTCCTCTCCCTGCAAGGGAGGATGAAGGTGAGGGTCCTAATACAGCGGGTCTTTTGCGGGCGATTCAAGATTCTGCCTCCGCTCCGATCCCTTCGCGAACTCACAGCTCTCCAAACAATGACAGGGATGAACCAGTTCAGCCTGCCGCTCGCGCCCCCAATATGCCATCCTGCTCGATCCGCGATGAAAAACAGCACGATACTCCCGCATCTCATTCAATCGCTTCGAATAACTCTTTCGCGCGGCTCCCACTCCTTCAAACGCATCGACAGCAACGAGGTTACTTCAACCGCCGGGAATACCAGATCTTGCAAAAAAAATTTAACGGAACGAACCTACCAATAGTGTCATTCCCTCGATCGGACCACTACAAGTGGTAGAAATTCTTATCTTCACCAAGCAACCCGCACGCAAATTGCCCCCTTATTTCTGCAAAACCGACGCCAAAACAGCCCGGATCGATCCATTTCCGAACGCTCGACGCCTCGCTAGCGACTGTCTTCCGTCAAGGCGTGATCGAAATACTTTACTGCCCCTCGCGCCGCAGTCTGGTATCCTGCTCGGCGATGACCTCGATAGCTCTCGGCCTCGTCCTGCTTGTCTTCAACGCGTTCATGGCACGCCTCGCGATCGAATTTCAGCATCGAATCTCGAGCAGCACCTATTCACCTCGCGACGAGCAAACGCTGCGCTGGGTCCTTGCCGTCGGAGGAACGCTATTCATAGCTGTTGGCGCAGCCGAGGTATGGCTCGCCACGTTTCATCACCTGATGAACACACCTGGCCACTCCATCTCGGCAAATCAGAACATCCTGTGGTGGGGCATGGCGATCAAAGCAGCGGGACCTATCGGCCTCGCGATTTTGCTGCTTCTCACCAGAACGCGCGCAGTCGAAATGGCCGCCGCACTGAATCCGAAAATCCTCGGCCGCAGATTCACAACCCAGACCTACAGCGCAGTCCTGATAGCCTTCGTCCTGATGCTACTAGGCATAGGCACAAAGATAGTAGTAACAGGCCCCGGCTGACCCGCCGTGGAACTTCGCCGCGCATCACTCATCGCCGCAACTTTATTGCTGTTCTTATCTCTGCGCGCCCAGGCGCAGTCCCAAGGCGAAGTTCTATGGTACGGCAAAGCGCCAGCAGGTTGGGGCGGTGTGGTTACCAAAATCAAACTACTTGCTCCCGGAGTCGGCTGGGCGGAACGTGGGGGACGCTTCTACCGGACCACGGATAACGGCGCGAACTGGACAGATATTACCCCGCCGAGCACTCCCGATTCTGACGAGCGGATCTCCGACGTATTCTTCCTGGACACTCACAGCGGATGGGCTCTGTTCTCTCGCTACGACAAAGACCAACCGCAATTCGACCTAGCCTCGACCACCGATGCGGGAGCGACTTGGTCGAGAAAGCAGCTTACGCCTCTACCGGCGCCGGCCGACTACGGTAATCCCGATCAGTCAACGCTTGGAGGCTGGGGCGGCACAGTAGCGTTCGCGGATTCTCTCCATGGATGGATCAATATCTCTCTTGGGGGAGAAACTATGAACACATGGTGGAGTTTCCTGCTGGTGACTTCCGATGGAGGCCGAAGCTGGAAGCAAGCGCGACACGCCCCATCACTGGCGGACGCTGACCTGCTTCTTGTTACAGCTAACGAGGGGTGGCTGTTTGGCCTCAGCGAAGACTCGCCCTTTAAGGTGCTTTCTGTCACTCGTGATGGAGCCAACAGCTGGCAAACAGTGACCTTGGAGGCGCCCAAAGAGATCGCCTCGGCTAACTGCTCTGTTATGGATCTTCCGACATTCGAGGACGCTAGGCACGGTTTTCTGCACGTGAATTGCTTAACCGGAGAGCCCCCTGAATCGAAGCTGGCGATGGTGCTTTTCGCGACCGAAGACGGCGGTCGAACCTGGCGGAAAAACCGAATGATCACCAACCTGGATGACGACGCACGAGAGCAATACGGCTTGTCCATAGTTGTCGGTTCGGACTGGATCTTGCTACCTTTGGTGGGCGTCATCCTGATCTCTTCAAGGTCGGTGCGGGCGCTACAATTAATATCGGCGCCAATGCTTCCGACCCTGACCCACCTTACAGTCGGGCCGATGAAGTTAGCTTTGCCACGCCAGCTCAGGGCTGGGCCATAGTTGGCAATGGCGTCTTGATGTCTACGACGGACGGCGGCGCCACCTGGACCACACTCACTCCCGGACCGCAGCCGCATATCATCGACCCCGTGAACGCTCCTGCGCGTTGAGAAGAGAACTTCCCCGGCGCGACGGGTAGGTGCCGTGGACCGAGGGGAGACCGTTTGCGTCTAACAGGCGGAGTTGAAATCTTGGAGTCGAAAACGGGCAGCAGCTCAGCTCCAAATCTACTCATAGGTTGAACGTCATGACTGACACCAGTGCTACATCACCAGGCGGCGGACAAACCGCTGACAAGAATGCGATCCGTCCGTTTCATGTAAATTTTGCGGAAGCGGAACTTACCGATTTGCGCAGGCGTATCACCGCGACCAAGTGGCCGGAGCGGGAAACGGTCACGGATGCATCGCAGGGCGTGCAATTCGCGACGATGCAGAAACTCGCCCGCTATTGGGCCACCGATTACGATTGGCGCAAGGTCGAGACCAGGCTGAATGCGCTGCCGCAATTCATCACCGAGATCGATGGTCTCGACATTCATTTCATTCACGTTCGTTCGAAACACGACAACGCGTTGCCGCTCATTGTCACGCACGGATGGCCCGGCTCGGTCATTGAGCAGTTGAAGATTATCGATCCGCTCACCAATCCCACGGCACATGGCGCGAGCGCAGCGGACGCTTTCGATCTCGTGATTCCCTCGATGCCGGGTTACGGGTTTTCAGGCAAGCCGACCACGACCGGCTGGGATGTATCCCACATTGCGCGTGCGTGGGTCGTGCTGATGAAGCGCCTCGGATACACCAAATTCGTGGCGCAAGGCGGCGATTGGGGCGCGATTGTCACCGATTCAATGGGCGTGCAGGCGGCTCCGGAACTGCTGGGCATTCACACCAACATGCCTGGCATCTTTCCAGCCGAGATTGACAAGGCGGCTTTTTCCGGAGCACCGGCGCCAGCGGGTCTCTCAGCCGACGAGAAGGTCGCTTACGAACGTTTGCTGTTCGAATATCAAAAGGGAATCGCCTACGGGTACCAGATGGGGCTGCGACCGCAGACATTATACGGAATTGCGGACTCACCCGTCGGCTTGGCGGCTTATTTCCTTGATCACGACGCGCGCAGCTACGAGCTCATCTCACGCGTCTTTGAGGGAGGATCCGAAGGCCTCACGCGCGACGACGTCCTCGACAACATCACGATCGCCTGGTTGACGAACACGGCACTTTCTGGCGCCCGTCTCTATTGGGAGAATTGGGGCAAACTCGGGTTTTTCAATGCCAAAGGCGTCTCCATCCCGGTTGCCGTGAGCGTCTTCCCTGACGAACTCTATCCAGCCCCGCGGAGCTGGACCGAACAGGCGTACCCCAAACTCATTCATTACAACCGGCTCCCAAAAGGCGGCCATTTTGCGGCCTGGGAACAGCCGCAAATCTTTTCACAAGAGGTTCGCGCAGGCTTCAGATCGCTGCGCAAATAATCGAGTAGCGTCGAGCGGTTGACGGCGCATCCTCGACCGTGTTCCTTCAAGGCGTGGTTGAAATCCTCATCAGCGGCGCGCGAGGCCGCGCGATCGCCATCGCCGCTGCATGCATGGTCGCGTGCTTCTCGATTTCTGCTCCCGCTCTCGCCGCTTCCGCGTCGCCGACGCCTGACCTGCTGCCGGCTGAGGCTCGGGGAGTCTCGGCAGCGCCTCCGCCCCAGCCGATTAACTGGGACCGCGTGACGCAGGAGGCGACCGACCTGTTGTCGAGGTACATCCAGATCGACACGACCAATCCGCCCGGCGACGAGATCGAGGCGGCGCGGATGCTTAAGGAGAAATTTCTCACCGACGGAATTCCCGCCACCACGTGGGAGCCGGAGAAGGGGCGCGGCATCGTCGCGGCGCGCCTGCGCGGAATCGGCAAGCATACGAAGTCGATCATCCTGCTGAGCCACATGGACGTGGTGCCCGCCAATCCCCGCGAATGGCAGGTGCCGCCGTTCGCGGGCGCGGTCAAGGACGGCAAAATCTGGGGCCGCGGCGCAATCGACGACAAGGGTCCGGGCGTGATCGAGCTGATGGCGATGCTCGCGATCAAGCGCGCGGGCATCCTGCTCAACCGCGACGTGCTGTTCGTCGCCACCGGCGACGAGGAGGAAGGCGGCAAGAACGGCGCGGGATGGTTCGTCGATCATGAGAGCACCGTCTTTTCCGACGCCGGTTATCTGCTCAACGAAGGCGGCGGCATCCGCGCGCTGTCCGACAACAAGCGCAAGGCCTACGTCGTGTCGGTCACCGAGAAGACTCCGCTGTGGATCAGGCTCACCGCAACCGGACCCGCCGGCCACGCGTCCGAGCCGCCGGCCGAAACCGCGGTCACCCGGCTGGTGCGCGCGCTCGACAAGCTGAGCGACTACAACACGCCCATCCACGTCATCGGGCCGGTGCAGGACTACTACCATACGATGGCCGAGCTCGATCACGGTCCGCCGCAGCAGGTCGATCTAGCCACCGCGCTGAAAGATCCCGCGTATCTGAAAAAGTTCCTCGACGATCCCGTCCAGAATGCGAGCGTGCGCGACACGATCACGCCCACGGTGCTCTCCGCCAGCAAGAAGACCAACGTGATTTCAGAGACCGCCTACGCCGAAGTCGATTGCCGCCTGCTGCCGGGCAGCGATCCCAAGGCCGTCATCAACGACATCAAGAAAGTGATCGGCGACGACGCTATCAAGCTCGACGTGATCCTCAACTTCCCGCCAATTTCGTCGCCGTCGCGCACTCCGCTGATGACCGCGATCGAAACGCTCGCCCGCCAGCATGACCAGGCCACCGTCGTGCCCACGATGATCATCGGCTTCACCGACAGTCACTACTTTCGCCAGAAGAAAATCGTGTCCTACGGTTTCATCCCTATCGAAATTGCGTCCGGCGAGGGAAAAGGCGTTCACGGCATCAACGAGCGAATCGGCGTGAAGGAACTCGCAGACGGAATCCAGCGGATGGTAGAGTTGCTCAAGATTTTCGGAGGACAGTAGCAGGTGACGGGATGATTCGAGGCGGCGTCGGCTTTTCGAGCGCGCGAAATCCGCGCAGCGCCGCGGCCGAAGCGACAGCAGCCGCCCTTGCGCAGGCGGGGCTCAGCCGCGCGGCGGGCGCACTATGTTTCGCGACCCCCGCCTACGGCGCCGCGTACCCGATGATCCTGCGCGCGGTGGCTTCCGAAGCGGGTACGCGCGAAGTCGCGGGATGCTCGAGCATGGGCGTTATCGCGGGCGAGACCGAAGTCGAAACCGGACACGCGCTCGCAGTCCTGGTGTTCGGCGGCGATGAAAGCGAGATCCAGGCCAAGCGATTCTTCGTGCCCACCCTTCGCGGCCGCGCTGCCGGTGTCGCCGCTGACGTGGCGGACGTGGTGCGGCCCAGGCTCGGCAAATCGAACCTGCTGATTTTTTTCGCCGATACCTACAACTTCGAGGCCGAGGCCACGCTCGAAGCGCTCGGCAAAAAACTGCCCGGCGTAGCGATTGCCGGCGGCGGCGCGAGCGAGGACGGCTCGATCGGCGAGACCTTCGTCTTCTGCGGCGACACCGTCAGCTCGAACGCAGTCGCCGGGATGCTGCTCGCGGGCGATTTCGAGCTGACGCTCGCCAACACCATCGCATGCGGCCTGATCGGCACGGCGCATCGCGTGACCGCCGCGCGCGACAACATAATACTCGAGCTCGACGGCCGTCCCGCCTACGAAGTCTTCGCCGAGGCCGCCGGACCGCTCGCCGCCGATTTGCGGCGCGCGCTCGCCTACGTGTTCGTCGCGATTCCGGTGTACGAGAACGTGAACACGATCAAGCGCGGCGAATTCGTCGTTCGCAATATCGTCGGCGCCAGCGAAGAGCATGGCGTGATCGCGGTCGCGTTTGCGCCCCGGGTCGGCGACACCGTCGGCTTCGTGCTGCGCGACGCCGAGCGCTCGCGCCAGGACCTGAAGGCAACGCTCGACGACGTGAGCGAGCGACTCAGTCCTGACGCGCCGCCCGCATTCGGTCTGTACTTCGACTGCGTCTCGCGCGGCGCCGGCCTCTACAACATCCCGGGCCATGACTCCGCCTACATCAGACGGGCGCTAGGCCCAATTCCAATCGCAGGCTTTTTCACCGGCTTCGAAATCGGCGCACTCGCAGAGCAGACCTCGATCCTCCAATACTCAGGCGTGCTGGCACTGATATCGGGGAAGAAAGCGCCGAGCTGAGGCAGCTACTGTGTCGTCTTTTTTTGTGTCATCCCGAGCGTAGCCGAGGGACCCCGAATCTTTCTCGACGATCGCTGACGCAACCCCAAACAAATCGCTATCGCCGCGCGTGCAGGACGCAGAGCTGCGATCTGCGGCGAATGCCCGCTTAGGTAATTCGAGATTCTTACGCCGTGACCGCGCCACGGTTGGGGGTGCGTCGACCTGCAGCGAGAAAAATCCGGGGTCCCTCGGCTACGCTCGGGATGACACAAAAAGCAGAGTCCGGCTGTCTTCAGCTCAAGCGGGTGGGTAGCTTGCGCGTTACCAGCATCGCGATTCGATACGCAAAATGCAGCTCGCCATTGATTTGTTTTGGCCTTGTGCCGCTCAGATCTTCCTTCGCATCGCGCTCGACCATCTCAATCGCTTTCGCCGCCCGATCTGGCGATGTGTCCGCCGCTTTGATCCACTGCGACACCGGCGTGTAGTAGCCGTGCGAGGTGAAGCGCGTCAGCTCGAGGCCGGCCGCGCCCATCATCTTGATCAATTCGCTCATCGGAAGCGCGCTCGTATGCGAGGTATCGCGCAGGCGCTCGAACTCGTTGTAGTACGCCGCACGATCGGACTGTTCGCTGGCAATCAGATCCTCGATCACGACCAGACCGTTCACACGGCACACGCGCGCCATCTCGGCAATCACTTTCTCCGGCGCGGCGAAATGGTGAATGGCAAAGCGGCACACGACGACGTCGAATTCGCCGTCATGGAACGGCAGGCGCGACTCGACGTCGCCCTTCTGAAAGCTGACGTTGGCGAGCCCGCGCTCCGCGCGCATCTTCTCGGCAATCTTGAGCGGCGCGTCGGTCAGGTCGATGCCGACGACTTCGCGGCAGACCTTCGCGAACGCCATCGCGACATGCCCCGGTCCGGTTGCGACTTCCAGCACGCGCGCGTCGGCGGGCGGCGCGGCCAGCTCGACCAGCTTGCGCAGATGATCGGCGTCGCGAATCGCGGGCGCCGCCGCGTAGTCGTTGGCCTGGCGCGTGAATTCCTCGCGGACAAGATCTTTGTGTTCCATATACACCGAGTCGTCCATTGTCGCCGTTCCCGCGCGCGAATCAAGCGCGCAATCGCGGCGTTCCCGGCGCTTGCAGGGCTGAAAGCCTTAGTGGTAACTGAAGCATGGATCCGAGCGGTTTCAAGCCGCAGGATTCCCCATCGATAAAACGGAGGAACGCAAGTTGGATTTCGGATTTTCTGAAGAACAAGAGATGCTTCGGGACGCGGCCAAGCGCTTTCTGGCCGACAACTGCCCGACCAAGTTTGTCCGCCAGCAAATGGCCGACGCTACCGCGCACGACCCCGCTTTCTGGAAAAAGCTGGTCGAACTCGGCTGGCCGGGCCTGCTGATCCCGGAGAGTTTCGGCGGCCAGGGCGGCAGCTTCCTCGACATGACGGTGATCGTCGAAGAAGCCGGCAAGGCGCTCGTGCCGGGACCCTTCTTCACCTCCGCGCTGCTCGCGGCGCCGCTGCTCATCGAGGCGGGCTCCGATCAGCAGAAGAAAGACCTGCTGCCTCGCATGGCGAAGGGTGAGTTCATCGGCACCGTCGCGATCGCCGAGGCGGCGGGCCGCTTCGACGCCGACGGAATCCAGCTCAAGGCGACCAAGAACGGCAACGAGTACACGATCACCGGCGAGAAATTTTTCGTGCCCGACGCGCACGTCGCCAACGGGATGGCGGTTGCGGTCCGCACCGGCGG
>JBEKLS010000008.1:0-51782 GCA_050010075.1 Binatus sp. (SeqCode)
TCGCGGCCTGGTAGGCGATCGGACTGGCGCCGGTTACGCTGAACCAAACGTGCCCGAGCAACAGCGGCAGTAGTCCGTAGTGATATCCAAAATCTACCGCGGGCCGGTATCCGTTCGCGACCAGGTACTGCGCGGTTATATTCGCGCCGGTGTCTCCGAACAGGAAGCCGAAGTTCAGACTGCCCGGAAGCTGAAGCAGGTTGAGCACAACTGCTTCGACACTCAACCCGATCGAGAGCCTGGTAATCCATTTCGGATCGGGAGTCGCCGGCGACGGAGGGTCGGCCTCGATGATCCTGCGACTTCTCGCGACTGACGAGCCTTTTGTCACGTCGATTTGTGGAAGAGTTGTCAGGTCTGGCGCGCTTGCGCGTTCGCAGTGGACGCCACCGAGTTATGCGCGGACCGGTTGAGGACGCCCGCCGTAGACTCTGGCGGGATTGCGCTGGCCACTCTTGCTCTCGGCCAGCATCCGCTTGCGAAAGCCGGAGACTGCGGCGAACAGTGCGGCATTCAGCAACCAGAATTCGAGTCCGTCCTGGCTCGTAAAATAGGGGTAGCCAAAAGTAGCCGCGAAGGCGCCGACATCGTAACCGCAAATGACTATCGCGAAAATCGCGAGCTCCGGCTCGACCGGGCTGAGCCCAATCCTGAATGCCGAACGAAACGCCAGGAAAATTGCAAACACATACGCGGCTATCAGCGGGATTCCGCCATCGAGAAGCCATCCAGTCCACTGCTCCTCAACCCATATCCCGGCGGAATCGGGATTGCGGTTGTCGCCGAAGTAGTAGTTGATCATGCCCCAGCGGCCGATGCCCGCACCCAACGGATACTTCGGCAAGAGGCCCTCGATGTTGTCTTCGATGATGTGCCCGCGATTCTGCCGATAAACTTCGGAGGGTTTGTCCGCCAGCAGAGATGCAAAGCGGTCCCCGATGCTCCCGCCGCCGATTGCCATCGCCCAGGAAAGGCTCACGACAGCCGCGATGCCGATCGCCATCAACAGCCGCGGAAGATTTCCGGCTTCCCGTTTGCGCCATTGGGGTCTGAGCACCAACAGCGTGCGGCGCATTCCGGTCATCCCGGCGATGCCGAGTTCGCAAATCCCAAGTACGATGAGACAGGAGCGGTTCTTTGACAGGTAGATTGCGACCAGTCCGACAATGACCGTCCCAAGCGCGAGCACCCGCGCCGAGGGTTGCCTGAACGTGAGCATGAAGGCCGTGCCGAGCAGCGCGGCATAGAAGCCGGCATTGGCCGCTGCGCCGGGCGTGTCAGTCAGCCCCATCGCGCGCCACGTGACCTCGCCGTAAGCATTGCGAAATTGCAAGCTCTTCAAGTATCCAGCGCCCATCCTTTGCGTGACGATAGCGAGCGATGGCTCGAAGTGGCCCGGATAATACACCTGCAGGATCCCGACCGCGGCGCTGATCGTTTGAAAGATCCAGATGATCATCATGAGCCGCAGCAGGACGGGAGTATCGACTTTCAGGCGCGGGACCCAGAACAGCGGCGCCAGGATTGCCAGGTACAGGCCGATCTGTGCCGATCCCGCCAGGATCGAGTTGGTGTTCGGATGAAACATCGAGAGCGCGACGATCCCCAACACGAGCTTGGCTATCGGCGCCGAAGGAGGCGCTTCCCCTCGTCCCGACAACAGCAGCAGCATCAGAATGCTGGTCCCGAACACCAACATTCGCACTAGCTGCCGGAGCTGCCCGATCTCGCTCGACAGCAGCGCTAACTGGCACGCGTATTCCAGCAGGATAAAGCATTCCAGCGCGTGGACTCGCATGAACGAGAACGCCTGCGTGCGACGCGCGCGGCGTTGAACTGGTTGCCTGCTTGTTACTGTGAAAGCCATCTCAAGTTTGTCGATAGGCGCAGAGTTGACCAAAGCCAAGCAGACCATCGCGTATGTCCTGACCCCAATACTCGGCGCCTTGCTCAACCTGCCATTGCAGCGTGCAAAGCCGGTCGCGAATCTCGCGATTCGCCACGGGATGCTCTTCGGTCGCGTGCCATTCGAGTAACAGAGTCGTGGCCCTTAGCGAGGAGAATCGTTCGTCCATGATTATTGGATATTCGGCGCCCTCGCAGTCGATCTTCAGCAAGTCGATCGGCTCACCATCGAGCTGCTTGAAGATATCCACGACCACTACCTTGACGCCACGGGCATCGGTGTCCGCGGTCGTAAATGACGCGGCGCCCCGGTCCACCAGGTTAATCGTGCCATCGCTGGTACCGGCGGCGACATTCCGGATACTCACTCTGTCCTGCAAGCCGTTTAGCTCGACGTTTCGCCTCAGCGCTTCGACATTCGTCAAGTTAGGCTCGATAGCAATGATCCTGGCTTGCGGGAAAAGACGGGCAAAGTAGACGACTGAGTATCCGACGTTCGATCCTACATCGACGACCAGGCGCACTTCATTGCGCAACTGTGCCGGCCGCGGGCGATAGACTTCCTGAACGAATACTTCGTGCGCCACACTGAGATCGTTGGTCGGCGGACGGCGAATCATCAGATGGTCGCCCGTTTTCAGCGTGACGACGAGGCTGTCGGGGACCGACAGCAGCCGCCACGCCAGGTAACGCGCAACGCTCGAGGGCGCCATCAGATCGCGCAAGCGGCCAGCGCTGCGACCACCGGTTGTTGCTATGCGATCGGCGTTCATTTGCCCCCAGGTAAAATCGATACTCGCATTCCTGCACCAGCTCAAATTTTGATTTCCGGCAGCGCGCGGTACCAGTCTTCGAGGCATCGAACCGCGACTGCGGGACTGAAGCGCGAGCGCGCCGTCTCGATCGCCGAGCGCCCGAGCCGCGTGCGCATGCATGGATCGTCGAGCATCAGTTCTATCGTGTTTGCGAGCAACTCCGGGCGGCGCGGCTCGATCAGCAATCCTTCCTTGTCGTGGTGGATAAGCTCGAGTGGTCCGCCTTCCGCGCTCGCGACAATCGCTTTACCCTTCGCCATCGCCTCCAGGATGCTCATCCCGAAAGGCTCCGGCTCGGTGCTGGCGTGCACGAAAACGTCGAGGCCGTCGAGTGCGCCGTCGTTAACGTCAAGGTGGCCGGTGAAATGGACAAAATCCTCGAGATGATTTTCCGCGGTGTAGCGCCGAAGTTCACGCTCGAACGCGACGCATCGCGACTCGGCCAATCCGTCGCGCGGCCCGCCAATCACGAACATTCTGATCTTGCCGCGGCGCGCTTCGAGCAGCTTCGCCGCTTTGAGAAAAATATCCTGTCCCTTCCAGGTGTCGATGAAGCCGACGATCCCGATTGCGATCGTCGATTCGTCCAAAGCCCACTCGCGCCGGAATCGCTCACGGCGCGACGAGTCGGGCGCGAACGCGGCGGCGTCGATGCCGTAATGGACGACGCCCATCCTCTTCGCCCAGTAAAAAGTCTTTCTCATTCGATTCATCAGGAAGAGGCTGTTCGCCAGCACCAGATCCGCCGGCACCAGCGGCAGCATACCCTGCCACCTGCTGTCGCTCATCGGCCCGTGATGGAACCAGATCGAATAGCATCCCGACCATCGCGCCGCCGGCGCCACCATCGAATGGCACCACGCGTAGCTGGAGTGAACGATATCGATCCGCTCGCGCTCGATGATTGAGCGCACCGCGCGAAAATTTTTCACCGGCTCCCGGATGCGCGCGTGGTCGATGCAATACACCGGCAGATCGCGGCGGCGAAGTTCGTCGAGCCACGCACCTTCGCGAAACGAAAGGATGACCGGCTTCACGTCTTCGGAATGGTTCAGAAAAACGGACTCCAGGAATCTGTGCACACCACCCATCTCGCCGTGGGTCACGACGTAGAGAACATTGCTCATGCCCGGACGGCGCGCGCACCCTCGGGCTTGGCGAGCGCCTGGAATACGTCGCGGAGCCGCGTCATCTGAAGCTCGGGCCCGCACAGTTGATGAGCGCGGCGCGGTCCGCATGATCCGAGTTGCTTGCGCGTCGCAGCGTCCGCGATCAGACGACCGAGCGTCGCGCCGAGCGCGGCCGGGTCGGCAGGCGGCACCAGCACGCCGCATGAGTCATCGACTATTTCGACGGCGCCACCGATTGCGGTCGTGACCACAGGCAGGCTCGCGTACAGCGCTTCAATGAATGCAATCCCGAATGGCTCGGGCGTCGCATTGGGCTGGCAATGGATATCCGCGGCGGCCAGCACTCGATCGACATCGCGACGTTCACCGGCAAAGCGCACGCGCTCGGCGATACCGTTGGCCGCCGCCATCTCGCGCAGACCGTCGAAATAACGTGATTCGAATTCGCGCTGCGGTCCGCCGACGATCCAGACGACCCAGTTGCCGATTGCACGCATTTCACGCGCGGCCTCGAGCAGCAGGCGATGGCCCTTCCACTCCTGCATTCGGCTCGCGAGCACGATCACGACGGCGTCGGCCGGAGTATCGAATTCCGCGCGCGCCGCCAAACGCTCGACTTCCGAGTAAGCTCGCGGCGGCGCGACCGGACAATAGACAACTTCGACCGATCCGCCGCGCAGCGAATCCGGCAGCCGGTCCGCGGTGAAGCGGCTGTTACAAATCACCAGCTCCGCCGGCGACCGTCGCGACCATCGCTCGAGCCAATGGCTGCCATCGCTCGCCAGATGCTGCCATTCCACCAACGGCACGCCCGCTGCCCGCACGACCGGGCCGAAGATCGCGTGCGCCCACGCCATGTGGCAGACGACGACGTCGTAGCGCTCGCGCCGAATCAGCGCGGCGAGCTTGCGCCGCGCGCTGACCACCGAGAACGGATTCCTGACGCGCGTTTCGCCGAGCGCGGCGACCGGCACGCCGATTTGTTTGAGTTCCGTGCTGAGCGGACCGTCGAAGCACAGCGCGAACTCCGGCTGGACGTCCGGCGTCAATCCGCGAAACCGTGCGAGCGTTATCAGCAGCGTCTCGACGCCGCCGAACAGGTTTCCCGCGTTGATATGCAGCACACGCATCAGCCGGCGGCGCTTTCGAGTTCCTCGTAGGC
The DNA here is from genome assembly GCA_050010075.1 of Binatus sp. (SeqCode). Classification (GTDB taxonomy): domain Bacteria; phylum Desulfobacterota; class Binatia; order Binatales; family Binataceae; genus Binatus. The sequence goes on from JBEKLS010000008.1 coordinate 5,013, forward strand.
GGAAATCATTTCGCGCGCCATGCGCACGCGATCGAAGCGGTCCACTGCCGCCGCCCGGCCGGCATGCCCCAGGCGGCTGCGCAGCGGCGCGTCCTCGGCCAGGCGCCGGATACAAGCGGCCAGCGCGTCGGCATCGCCGGGTTCGAAGGTCAGCGCATCTTCGCCCGCTCTCACTATTTCGGCGGCGCCACCGGCTGCGCTCACGACCACCGGCCGCGCACACGCCATCGCCTCCGCGATCACGCATCCGAACGGCTCGGGATGCGTGCTGCTGTGCACGACGATATCCAGCGCGCGAATCGCGCTCGCCGGATTGTCGACGAACCCGGTAAAGCCCACGCGCCCGTTCAGTCCGATACGCGCGGCGATATCATGAAGCTCGCTCGTCTCGGTTTCGCTCGCGTGCGTCGAATAGATTTTGCCGCCGATCACATAGCCACGCACCGGCAGCTCGCGCGGCAGCATCGAAAGCGCGCGGAGAAAAATCTCGTGCCCCTTCCATCGCGCCATCGTCGCCAAAAGCCCGACGCGCACCACCGGACCTTCCGGCTGCGGCACCGACGCGAGCGCGTCGAGATCGAGCCGCGGGCCGTCCGCGTCGAAGCCATGCAGATCGATCCCGTTGTAGATAGTGATCACCCGCAGCTTGCCGCCGAGCGCCGCGCGCGCATCCTCGGCGACGCTGCGCGAGTTGGCGACGGCGAGCGCCGCTCGCGCACTGTTCATCGCGAGCAGCCGCGACGCCAGCGGACGCATCCCAAGGTAATCGTGCAGGTGCCAGACGACGCGCGCGCCGGGCGATACGGCCCGCGATCCGAGCAGGTGCATCTTGAAACCGTTGGTATGAACAAGTTGCGGAGATTTTTTCGCGACGGCGCCGCGCAGCGTTCGCAGGTAACCGGGCGAAACGGTTGCCGCCGCAATCATCCTGCCCATGAATTCGAGGCGGCCGATCGTGTTGCCGGCCGGACCGCCCGCGCCCGAATCGCCGAAGCGCGCGAGCTTGCCGGGAAACGGGATCACTTCCGCGCCGGCGCCGACCGCGCGCACCCGCTCCAGGAGCGGCCCGTCTTCACCACTGATCAGATGCAACTCCCACGACGGCCGCGCTTGCCGCACTTCGGTGATCAGGTCGAGCAGGACGCGTTCCGCTCCGCCAAGTTGAGCGCCAGGATTCAGGTAGAGGATTCGCAAGTGCCGCCGCGATCATTGAGCCGGGTCGCTCGCATGTTGCGCCGCCGCGGCCGCCTCCGCCTTATCCATTCGGTTCTTGAAAGTCTGGTAGCTCGCCTTGTAGGAGGCTTCGTGGGGCGCCAGCTGGATCGCACGCCTGTAGTCGTTGTCGGCGTCGGCGTATTCGTAGGCCGCCTCTTCGGCGCGCGCCAAACTGTAGTATGCCACGGCCGAGTTCGGCCTCATGTCGACAGCCTTCTCCATCTCGCGCACCGCGCTATCGCTGTCGCCGCCCGCGAGGAAAAGATTTCCAAGCCTGATCACGTCTTCGACCGAACCGGGCCGCAACAGCAGCGCCTGCCGCACCGCATCCTCCGCGACCTTGGTCTTTCCCATCTGCGCGGTAGTGGACGCCATCGCCGACCACATGTCGTAGCCGTCGACCTCGTTGCCGATTGCTTCCTTGACGGTCTGCTTCATTGCGTCGAAGTTGTCGCTGCGCGCGAATACTTCGCCTATCAGTGTTTGGTAGGCAACTGGATTGTCCGGCTCGAGCGCGACCGCCGCGTGCAGCTGCTTTTGCGCATCGTCCATATTCCCCGCCAGCGCGTACGCATGCCCCGCGGCGACGAGCAGCCGATACTGCGCATCCGGATCGCCAGTCAGGCCGGCCGCGTGCTCATACATCGCCGCTTCGTCGTAATATTGGCCGGTCTGTTCGTAAAACACGCCCAGGTGCTCGAGCGCGCCTCCGAAGTTGGCGGCGACCGCGCGCTGGTAGCCGATTTTGATCGCGACTTGCATGGCCGGCGACAGCCACGGGACGACCCGCGACGCCAGGTATGGATGAGTGGTGTCGCTCGGTGAATTGAAAACCGAAGTTTTGATCTCCGCCAGTTCCTCGGTGACTTTGTCGTCCCCTTCCAGCAGCTCCGCCAACGCATCGCGCGGCGTCGGGTTGGCCGGGTCCAGCCATACGGCCGTTTCCAGCTCGCGTTGCTTGGCCGACGGCTCCATCCGCTCGCCGATCAACGAAACGAGCTGCGAATGGCTGTGCGGATTTGCCGGATAAAGGATCAATCTGCGCCGCCCGTCCGCCAGCGACACCGGGTTGACCAAGTTGTACGGATACGACTGAAGCGGTTGCCAGAGGCACGCCACCAACAGAACGAGCGCCGCCGCTGCCGTCCATCCCGCAAGCATCGAAGGGCGCGCGGGTTGCGGTTCCGGGCCGGCGCCGGATTCTTCATCGCCGGCGGCGAGTCGAACCGCGAGCCCAAGTAATATCGCGAAGGTGAACGCGATTGCGGGTATCTGCAGATCGAAATCGAAAAACTCGACCACCGCGATCACCGACAAACCCGCAATCAGCGCGGCCTCGATCGATCGCGTGCTCGACGACAGCCGCTGCAGGCCGCTGCTCAATCGCGTTGCGATCGCGTAGACGAGCCATCCTGCCAGCAGCAGACCGACGACGCCCGTCTCGGCGAAGAATTGCAGGTAGTCGTTTTCAGTCGCGTAGTAGAAATTAGGCGACCACGGCGCCAGCGCATAACGCGCAAAGATTTCCGGCCACGCGGCCAGCCCAACTCCCGTCAGCCAGAAGTCCCGCACCATCAAGAGCGCGGCCTTCCACGTGTCGATTCTCCCCCCTACGTTGCCGACCTGCGAGAAAGTGGTATCCACGCGGACGCTCGTGTCCTCGACCCCGCTGGCGCCGAGGAAGATTGCGCCGAGAACCAGCAGCACCGTAAGCACGCCAAGCGCGATACGCACTGGCCGTAGATATCCCCAGCCGCCGCCTGGCGCGCCTTTTTTTGCTGGCGCTGGCGCTTGAATCGAGAGCGCCGCGACCAGCGTCGTCGCGACGGCGATACTGATCCATCCCGCGCGCGACTGGCTCGTCAGCACCGCGAGGAAAATCATGAAGCCGAGCGACGCGCTGGCGATTCTGAACCCGGTCGACCATTTTCCCGGGAACAGCGCCTTGGGATACAGCGCTCCGGCCAGCGCCAGCGGAAAGATCGCCGCTAGATATCCGGCGAAATGATCCGGGTTGACGAACGGGCCGCTCGCGCGCGGAGTATCGACCAGCCTCGGCGCACCCCAATCGAGCGGAACGTAGGTCCATAGAATTCTGCCGTTGAAGGTCGCTTGCTCGATCAGACCGAGAATCGCAATCGCCGCGCCGATTGCGAGCAGTCCAAGCGCCAGGGTTCGCCGGAACGAGGCTTCCGCTTCCGGATCGCCGCTGCCGATCGGAAAAAAACCGACCATCAGGAAGAGGCCGGCGCTGGTAGCAAACATCAGCAGCGCGCCCCAGGTCAGCGGCGGACAAAGCGTCAGCGGACGCCATCGCGATTCGTAGATTTTCAGGAACTGCGCTTGCAGGCCGCCGGACGCGCCGCTGCTGAGGTTCGCGGCACCGGTCGTGAACGCACCGCTATCACCCGGCGCTGGTGCAAACGGAATCGCCGCGCCGGCCTTCACTTCGGCCGTCGTCGGCAGGATCACGAAGCTGTCGCTCGCGGCCGTCGTCTTCGGCGTCGCCTCCACCATCGCGTTCAGGTCCGCGTATGGACGCTGGCGCGGCCAGTCCGGGAACGCTCGCGCGTAAACCTCGTAGGCAGTGGGAGAGACGACCCGCAGCACTTGCGGCGGCAGCGGTGCGAGTTGAAAAAGTACGTAGCCTGCCAGTGCAGCCACCGGCAGCATCAACTTTGCCGCGCCGCTGCGTGCTGGAAACAGCGGCGCCCGGCGCATCTCGGCCGCCCACTCCAGCAACAACAGGCACACGAGCACCTCGCCCGCTATGCGCGCCACCGGCAACGCTCCGCCGATAGCCATCGGCATGAACCCGGCGAGAATCAGAACTCCGGCGGTGATTATCCAGTCTTGACGGCGCACGGCAACATCAGATGACAAAAAACCGCGCGGCGGCACAGCCGCCTGCGGCGCTCGAACGGCGGGTCTCAGCCTTTGCGGGGATCAGGAAATTCAGGTTCGGAATCGGTCGCGGATTCTTGCGCTTCGGGAATGATCGCTTCGTCGTCGCTCGGCTCTGAATATCGCCGATAGTAGTGAGAATAGTACTTGTAGTCGGGATGGCGCACGTCAACCTGGTTCAGTACGACGCCGAAAATCTTTGCCCGCGCGAATTCGAGCTTGGTGCATGCGGCCCGGACCTGCTGCTTCGAGGTTTTGCGGCTGTTGATCACGACCACGACGCCATCGACCATCGTCGACAACAACTGCGAGTCGCTGACCGGCAGCACCGGCGGCGAATCGATGATCACCACGTCGTACATCGTGCTCAGCAGGGTCAGCACTTCGCGCATCTTGTCGGAACCGACCAGCTCGGTCGGATTGGGCGGCTCGACCCCGGCGCCAAGCAGATCGAGGCCATCGATATGCGTCTGATGGATCGCTTCCTGCAGATTGCGCGCGCCGGCCAGTACCTCGGTCAGCCCGACGATATTGTCCATCGCGAGCACCCGATGACACCGTGGCCGGCGGAGGTCCGCGTCCACCAGGCACACGCGCGCGCCAGTATGCGCGAACATCACGGCCGAGTTCGTCGCGGTTACGGTTTTCCCCTCCGCGACGTGAGCGCTGGTGAACAGGATCAGCTTCGGCGGCGCGCCCGCCCGCGAAAGCATCAAGGCCGTGCGGAAAGTCCGATACGCCTCGCCAATCAGCGAGTACGGACTCATCGCGCCGACCAGCTCCCTGCCGTAGGTCGGATTTCGCTTCGAGATCGCGTCGGGTATTCGCGCGAATCCGTTGCCAATCTTGCCGCTGCCGTTGGCCAGTCTCTGCGATCCGTAGGTGGCGCCGTTGGCGTTCCCGAACGACGGAATTACCCCGATATTCGGCAGCCGCAAATAGCGCTCGACGGCGTCGGGCGTGGTCAGTGAGTTGTCCAGGAAGTCGAGGATCAGCGCCAGCGCGATTGCGAAGCCAGCTGCGAGTGACGCGGCCCGCACGACCGCCGACAACTTTTGCGGGCTCGAGGGCGACGACGGAACTTCCGCCGGATCAAGGACGACTATATTCGACGCCTGCGCCTCGGCCGCCAGCGCAACGCCCTTCATGCGCTCGAGCACGCTCTCGTAAAGTTCACGGTTGGTATCGACCTCGCGCTGCAGAACCGTGTACGCGACCGAATGGTCACTCTGCTTGAGGGCCGCGGCGCGCTCCTTGTCCATTTGCTGCTCGAGCTTGGTTTCCTTGTCGACCGCCGCCTCGTAAGTCGATTGTATCGAGGCTGCCGCGCGCAGCTGTTCAGCCCGGTACAGATTGGCGAGTTGCGCGCGCTTGGCGCGCAGCTGTTGCATCGGCGGGTAATCGTCTTTGAACTGTTTGGACATGCTCGCGTACTCGGCGTCGAGCTCGTCCATCTGACCCTTCAGCGCCGTCGCCCCGGTGTCGGCGACCACTTGCGGCAGTGCGTCGTATTGACCTTCGCGGATCAGTTGCATTTCCGATTCGAGCGAAATCTTCTGCACTTCCGCTTCGGTGAGGCTCTTGCTGAGTTCGGTCATCCGATCCATCACGACGGTTTCCTTGCCGTCGAGTGAAATCAGGCCCGGGATAATTCCGTTGTCCTGTCGGTAGGCGTTGAGCGCGATTTCGGACCGTTCGAGCTGCGTCTTGAGTTCGCCGAGTCGCTCTTCCAGGAACTTCCTTGCGGCTTCGTTGGCCTGGCTATGTAGAGATATCCCCTGCCCGATGTAGGCCTTCGCGTGTGCGTTGGCCAGCTCCGCCGCCAGATTGGGATCGGGAGAAACGTACCCGATCTTGACCAAATCGGTGTCGGGAACCGGCGTTATCCTGAGATTGCCGAGATACGCGCTGACTATCGCCGGCGACGCTCCCAGGGCGGAATCGTCGCGCTGCACTGGCACCGCAGGGACCGCTTTGGCCTTCATCCCCAACATCGATTTGAGTTTGGTCTTCAACTTGGACAGCAGCCCGGGGGCCGGCTTGCGCCCGACAAAATCCGGATTGTGCTCGAGATTCTGATCCTGGACGACCGCCGCGGCGAGGCTCCTGCTCTTGAGAATTTCGTATTGGGTCTTCTTGAAATTCTCCATCTCATCGTCGCTGTCGCCCGCGTTGATATCCATCTGCGAGGAGTCCTTCTCCTGCAGCATCTGCGGAGTGCCGGGCTTCAGAATCACGGTCGTCTCGGCCGTGTACAACGGCGTCTGCATGAACTCATGCACCGTCGTGAGCAGGATGGCGGCGAAAACTATGCCGAGGATCAGGCTGAGGCGCTTGCGTATCGCATGCCAGTACTGCTCGAGGTTGATGGTCCCTTCTTCGTCCTCGAGAAACGATATATTACGCGGCTCCAGCTCCGGACCGTCGTCCCGCGGCGGTCCGTTGCGCTGGATGAAATATGGCGAAGGCTGTGTCACTTGCTCTTAAGAGTACCCTCAGAACGCCGGGATCGGAACCGCCATGCGCGACAGAATGTTGTAGACGACGTAAGGTCCGATCCTCACGTCCGAGTAAGGAACGTCGACCACGTCGTTGGCGCGAACCGGAATGTCCGGCTCCTCGCCCGTCGCAATCTTGTCCAGATTTATCGGCAACGATACCTTGTTGCCGCTTTCGTCGCTTCTTATCAGCGTCGCTTCGGAACCCTGGCCTGCGTACATGACGCCGCCCGCCGATCCAACCGCGCCCAACACCGTCAGGCCCGAACCAACCGAGAAAAATCCCGGCTTGTAGACCCAGCCGGTCACCATCACGTTGCCGCCGCCCGGAACTACGATGATATCGCCCGGTGCAACCGGCATGTTGGTGTAGTTAATGCTGCCGCGGAAGGCGGTGCTCTTCAGCGGAATGACAACCGCGGGACCGTTGCTGATATTTTGCTCCAGTGAAGCCAGTGTGATTCCGGTCGGCGCTGAGCTGCCGGTCATATCCGGAGTGCCCTGCTGCGATGGCTCCTTCGGCATGTCCCTGGCCGCCGTCGCCGACGCCGGGTCGTCGCTGGGCTTTGGATCCTGCTCGTAGGACGACGCCAGCTCCATCAGCTTCGTGCGCCCACCTTTCATCTCGGGCAGGATTACGATTTCGTCCGCCGCGTCCGCTGTCATTCCTCCGGCCTGCGTGACTGCGTCGAGGATGCTCTCGCCGCCGGTCAGCATGATCAGGCCCGGATTACGCACTGCGCCGACCACGGCGACCTGCCGGCTGTGATACTCGCTGACAAATACATCGACCTGCGGCTGGTACATGTACTTGGTCAGCGCCTGGCTGATCTTGTCGCGCACGCCGGCTTCCGTCAGCCCGTTCACCTCGATTATTCCAACCAGTGGAAGTTCTATCTGCCCTTCCCCACTCACGCGCACGGTGCGTGCTTTCAGGTCGTCGACGCCCGTCACCGAAATCTGCATCACGTCACCCGGTCCAACTGGGTAATCCTGCGTGGTAGCCTGCGCGGACCGCTTCTCCCACAACGCCTGCAGTCGCTGCTGGTTGACGGGCGAATTCGCGACGCTCGGTACTCGGGGATCGCTGGCGCCCGGTGGCGGCGTTGGACCGGTGGCTCGCGGCGGCGAGGTTGCAGAGGTTGCGCACGCGGCGAACGCGAGCGCGCCAATCGCGACCAGAGTCGACCGCCACAACAGCTTAGGATGCCACCTCATCTTGCAGCGGATGCCGGCGCGTCCTCTGCCGCGGCCGGAATCGCGACCCCCTGCTTCGCCAGGGCCACTGGAGGAAAATTCTGCGCAATACCCCAATTTACTGTAAGACCAGCCGCCGGAACGTAGGCGACCACTGATTGCCCATTCAAATTCAGGCTGTACGTTCCCGGCGCAATGTCGTGGAAGGAGTAACTGCCTGTTGCATCGGGAGTCGTCACTGCTATCTGCGCGCCCGCCTGATTGACCACCGATAACTGCAAACCCGCAGCGGACGCCCTGTTCTGATCGACTACCCGGCCGACGATGTCGGCGCCACGCGCGGGCATAACAACGGATCCGATCACTACCACCGCACTAACGGCTGAGGCAAACAGTATCCTGCTCATGCTTCGTTTGTCCTCGCTTGCCCGTACGACGCACCCCATCAGGCATGCGTCCGCCATCCCATCAGGCCAATTTCGACCTCAAGAGGAACTCGCCCTCGACCAACAGTGCAAGTCCTACTGCAGGTCAGAGGTATATTTCACGGCTGCAACCTGTCTTTTTTTTCTGATCGAGCCACTTCTATTGTTTTCCTCGGCGCGCATCTGATTTTGTCAGCCGCGATTTCGAGGTAGCTACCGCGCGACCCCTGCGCTGAATCGCCAGCCATCTACATAAGGAGGACCCGTCGATGCGTCTCGCTGCACGCTTTGGCGTCCTTGAGCGGCTTAAATGTTATTGGTGGCCCCAATTAATGTCAACGCGGCAGGCCCCGGAGCGGTCGCAATTTGCTTCCGTTGGATGCCCGGGAGACGCGCCTGGCACCTATCAACGTCGTTTGACGATCATGTACTGGGTCGCGCAGAGCGGTCGCCAACTGCTGAGCGGAGCGACGCCGCTCACTATCGACAGGGCTAGTCGTTTCGATAGCGGCTCGGATGAACTCGGCGCATTTGCCAGAAAGCCTCGCTCGACGATCTCGGCGCCGTCCAGTTTCCCGACTATGTCGCTCAATATTTCATGGGTGTATTCGCGGAAGTGAATGTCCCACATCGCCACTGGCAGGCCGTCAGGTCCGAGCTTGGGCGTTTCCGCGAACGCCATCGAGCCCCACGAGATTTCCTTGCCTAGCGCAAGCCGCACCGCGTTCACCAGCGTGGTGGGATTCGGCGTGCTCAACAGCAACAGACCCCCGTGCCTGAGCACCCGCCAGCATTCTCTGAGATAGCCGAGCGGATGATGACAGATGTGCTCGACCACTTCCGTCGACACGACCACGTCCTGCGACTCGTCCGCGAGCACCCGCAGAAAGTTATCCTCGTTGAAGTTGGACCTGACGAATTCCACCCCCGCCAGCTCAGAGAGAAATGAGCGCTTGTCCTCCAGCACGAAATAATCGACCGCGACGAAGCGCTTGAATCCCAGCTCCGACGCCAGCCGCAGGAAGAACCCGTTCTGACAGCCGATATCGGCGATAGAATCTCGCGCACCTTCGAGGTAGGTCTCGATCGCCTCGTACATCTTGATATGCCGAAGTCGAAACGTCTCCAGATTCGGCCGCGCCCACAGATCGTGATCGAGACGCGGCGACTGGATCAGTTGATTGTACCGAAGCTCTGTTGCCTTTCCGTTCATACGCCAGACCGGTTTAGAGGGTAGCCCTCATCTCCGCTAAAATAAATGATAGCGGCGGCTTGAAACTACTCCGGAATGCTGCAAGGAAGCTACGACCCGTCTGTGCAGGAATATGGTCAGCACGAGTCCCTGCTTCCTACTCCGACAAGAGCGACCGAAGGGCGGGAAAAGACAAACAGTTGACGGCCACCAGCAAACGAAGGCTCGTAAACCAGGAGTCTATTTTAGGGTGTTCCCGAAAGAACAAATCATGGCGACAGAATGTTGCTAACGGCCTCGACAGCGCGCAAATTCGCTCAATGGTCTGTAAACAACTTGTGGAATTTACGGTTGATGGTCATCAGCACGAGGCGCTTCTTCCCGTCATCAAAGAGCTCGAGGGCCTCGACTCGACCACACCCATTCTCGATCTCGGATGCGGCACCGGCGCGTGTTTGGCGCGGCTGTCTGACGCGGGCTTCGTGAATCTTACCGGGGTCGATCGCAACGTCGAAACCTTCGACGCCCACGAACTCGCTCGTTTCACCCCCGCCGATCTGATGAACGGCGATCTCGCACAGCTTCAATCGGAGTCGTTCGGGCTGGTTACCGCGATCGAGGTGATCGAGCATGTCGCCAATCCCGAGCGCATCGTCGAGGTCGCCGCACGATGCCTGGCGCCGCGCGGGTGGCTGATGATCACCACGCCGAATATTTATTCGATTCGCGCGCGCACGCGCTTCCTGCTGACCGGGAGTCTGGATTTTTTTGAACGGCAGGCCGCACCCGACCACATTCATCCGCTCGTGCTCGGTGCGTTCATACGCCACATCCTGCCGCGCTATCCGTTCAGGCTCGAGCGCGTCTGGCCGTATCCCGCCTACGGCAGCTCCGGCTCACGATGGTTCGCGAGAGCTGTGGCCAGGGCCATGTCGGTCGTTCTGCCCAACGATCTGCCCGGCGATACTCTCTGCCTGTTGCTGCGCAAAACCTGAAGCGCTACTTGCCGATGCATTGAACGTTGATCGTATCGCCGTGCATGTCGCTGATGCCGGACGGCGCCGTGAACGTCACACCCGCCGTGCTCAGCGCGGACTGCTTGAGCACGAACCCTTGCGAAGTGTCCTGGCCCGTACAGACCGGCGTGTTGGCAAAGTTGGCGGAGCTCCCGAAGCTCACCGTGCAGCTCGTGGTCGGATTGGTGGACCCCACTGTCACTACGAACGCGTTGCTGGTGCCGCCGGTCGCCACGCTTGCGCCGGTGCCGCACGACGAAACCGTTGGCGTGACGTTTGACAATCCGCCCGTAACTGAACTGATGAGTCCGGTCGTGCTCGCACCGATGTTTATCACAACGTCGCGCGGCGAATCCGTCCATGGCGCTACCGTGCTGAGGTGCGGACCAACCACGGTTGCGACACCCGGCAGGTTCGAATTGGCAACGTGGAAGATCTCGGACGAAGTACTGGTAGGCGAGAAATTGACGCCGCTGAACACCGCCGATCCCTGCTGGCTGCCACCGTCAATCTCGACCACCGGCGAGCTTCCGATCGCAGACGCTGCCCCGCCGGTCCACGACGCGACCTCCATGTTGTCGAGCTGCAGCGTCCCGAGCCAGTTGCTGTCGGCCAGTTCAGCATCGAGTGCACAGCCATCGCAGGCGAAGTAGTCGGTCCCCGTGTCGCCCTGGATGCTATAACCCCAGACCATGCCCGCCTGCTGCTGGACCACCATCCCTTGCGCCATGATGCCGCTATCCTGCACGCGCAGTCCTACCAGCCCGCCTACCAGATTGATTCCACCGGTTAGAAATTGCAGACCTGACTGACCACCTATGAAGAAGTCGATATAGCTTCCGATGATGTATAGGTCGTCAAAGGTGTTCTCGAAGTCATTTCCAAATTCGTAAATACCGCTGGTCATATTGGTAAAAGACGAATGGCGGATGTGGCAGCCGTTGAAAGCCTGACCTATGATCGCGATGGCGCCCTTTTTTCCAGCCGCGCTGATACCATCCATCTCAATGCCTAATACCCCGGCATTGGAAGTGCGGCGCACGTAACTCCAACCCGTTTGCGCGCCTGCGTCCTGCCACTGAAGCTGGGTTAGCATGTTGAGATTCTGATCGAAGCTCGCGATGACAAGGTTGTTGCTGTCGTTGGTCGGCTCGCAGTTGCAGGGAGTAAATGCCGCGGTATGCCTCGCGACTTTGGAAATCTGTACGCCGTCGATAAGACCGTTGATAGGAGTGGTCTGTATAGCCCCATCCGGGAAGTCTGCGATCTGCGCCCCAACCGCGACCACTTCCCAGTAAGGCTCCGTTATAGTTCCGCTGTGGGCGCTGCTGGCGACCAGTACGCCGTTGGTGAATAGCCGAATCGTCGTACCGTCATAGGTCATTTGGACATCGTAGAGCGTTCCAGTTGATAGAGTCGTACTAGTGTCAGTGAGACTGTAGGTTACACCGTTGATCGTCATCTGACCGAGAAACTGGCCGCCCGAAATGCGAAGGGAATATGCGGTCGTCGGACCCAGGTATTCCGCTTTGCGCCCGGACGACCAGACTATCGCCCCGTCTGCGGTCGAGGTCAGCTTTACGTAAGCGTCGATGGTGGCGGCGCTGGCGCCGTTTAATCCCATCACCACCGAGCTGGCATCGTTGAGATTCACATAGTACGGACTGGTCGTGCCGGTGAAGGTCGCGGAATTGGTGGAACCTGAAATAAGCGGCGTCCCAAGTGTTACCCCGGGCATACTGTACTGCTGGAACACAAAGACCGGACCCGCAGGTGCAGACCCGTCTTCGATTATCGACGGATTGTAGTTACTGCCCATATTCGGTCCCAGCAGCTTGATGTTGCTGCAATGGACGAAAAGGGGAGCGTCGTTCACGTAGTACTTGGCGGGCGTGGGCCAATAGACTGTTGTAGGAGTTCCGTTAGGATTCGCACACGCCGCATCGATCGCCGCCTGTGCGCCCACTTCATCGTGCGACAACGCCGCGCCATTCCCTACCGCGCCGTAGTTCTGCACGTTGAGAACGTTGTTGAGGTTGATCTGTGACAGCGATGCCGCCGATCCGGTGCCAACTATCGATCCGCTCACCGTCCCGCTTGCGATCGAAGTCGTGCCCGTGAGCGTCGGCGAAGCGAGAGTGGCAGCCGTCTGCCCGTTGAGAACCGCAGACGCCGGTCCAAATGGCGCCGGTGCAATCGAAATCTGCTGCGCCGTCCATCGTCCGGTGAAGCCGGCGTTCACGACCGTCGCGGCCGCCGGCGCCGACGTATACGACCATCCCGCGGTTCGTTCGTTGTTGCCATAGGAGGTATAGGCCGCCGTTACACCGGGCGTTGAAACGCTGAACGGGTTCGAGCTGTTGCCCACAAGGATCAACGTCATGTCGGGTGTCTGAGTCGATGAGGGCGCGGGAATCGTAATGCTGGTCGAGTTGCTGCTTGAATAGAAAAAACTGCTCGCGTCGATCGGCGACGATTGTTTCTCCTGCCGCACCGCCACCATTCCAGAAGTACCGTATGCTCCAGTCGAGAGCGTGAAGGTGTACGAAGAAGGCTCGCTGCTGCCGGCCACCTTGTAGTAGCTCGCGTCGGCGATACTGCCGCTGCTGTCGGCGCCGCTTTTTATCAGATGCCACGTTCCGTCCGGCGGCGTCACGCTCAGCGCGGAAGCGTTGACGGCGATGTAGTAGATCAGCATGTCGCCCTGCTGCGCGCCCGCCGGCTTACTGATCGAGTCAGAGGTCGCTCCCGGAGCTCCGTCGATGGCGGAGACGACGAACGGCTGCGTATAAGTCTGAAACTGAGGATTAGTCTGCCCCGCATAGATCGGCACCTTGCCGCTGAGAACCGTTTGCACGGTCGGGTTGGGCAATGCGCCGCTGAGATCGCCGCCCGCGCCCTGCCCGTAGCCGAGCGCATCGCCACCAGTAGTCGCCGTCGCGAGGCTGGTGATCTTATTGCCGTTGGCGTTGAGATTGGCTTCGAGCGAGGAGCTCGAACATGACCATTGGCCCCGCGCCCCGAGCGCCCATGCCCCGCTGCCTGAAGCAGTACACGGAGTCGTCAGCTTGCAATCCCGGCAGAAGATCATCATCCCGTCCAGCTCGCTCGGCAAACTTGCGAACGCGACATTGGTGATCGTCGGCGAGATGGGCTGCACTCCGGCGAACCGCTGGTTTATCGCCTGGCGGAACAGCGCGCCCGCGCCGACCCCGGTGAAGTTCGGAATCCCCTGGTACACCCCTGCCGGTGGCAGGTTGGGCGTCGATTGCGCTGGAACATCAGCGTCCGGCACCACGATCGCTATCGCCAGGGCGAGCACGGCCAGTGCGCATCGGACAATCCGCTTGAAACTCATCAGTTACCTATGCCCAGACGGGCGACTCGAAATATCCCCCGCGCCGACACCGGAATTTCCGCGCTGGTGGCCGTCACCAATGCCCATCGAGGAAGGTTCATTGCGAACCATTTTACCGCCGTCGCTTAAAGGCGGTAAGGCTGAATTAGTTCAGCCCTACTTGCCTGTGACTCAAGGCTCGTTATTGCGTATCTTCTTTGTATGAAGGTTCGTGTTCTGAAACGTACGCAGATGGTCCTGGGGTCGCTCGAGGATGTGTTCCAATTCTTTTCGAATCCCCGCGCGGTCGAGATTTTGACGCCCTCATCGATGCAGTTCCGATTGCTGACCGAGGATCTCGATTCGATTGAGGACGGAGTAGTGCTCGACTACCGCTTTCGTCTGTATCGCGTTCCGATTCGATGGCAGATAAGAATCGAGTCGGTCGACCCGCCGAATTCTTTCGTCGACGTTCAGGAAAATGGCCCGTTTGCACATTGGAAGCACACCCAGAGTTTCATCGCCGCCGGATCAAACGCGACCGAAGTGCGCGATCGCTTCGAGTTCGCGCTGCCATACGGCCGCGTCGGTGAGTTCGCCTATCGGACGTACGTGAAAGCGCTGATCAGGCAATTGTTCGAGTATCGCGCAAACAAGATGGACGTCCTCATGCATCCGAACCCGCCGCGCAAGCCAGCCAAAGTCCAAGTCAAACCAGCCCCCACCAAATCTCAGCAGTAACCAGCTGCTCTCTGGTCCCTCGCCCATTATTTCAGGGAGAGGTCCGGTCCCTCGCCCGTTATTTCACGGGAGAGGTTAGGTGAGGGTTCCGGGCCCCACGACGCTCTCTAATCCGGTTCACTCTCCGCGCGGGAAGTGCGCCCTCTGCTATGGTTCCCCTTCCACCAGGGGAAGGGATTAGGGGTTAGGTTCTCCTCGATGCCAACGCGGCGCCGGAATCTCCTCAGCACTGCCCTCGATCACGATTGCCGCGACGCGCCCGGAATCCGGCCGAAATGAAGCAATCGACCATTTCCCGCGGTCCACAGCCCGCAAAATAGCGGCGGGCTCGCCCGGCCTTAGCGAGACGTCGAAACTCGCAAGCTCGATCGACAGGCCCTCGCCGCGCGCCTTGACGTAGGCCTCCTTGCGCGTCCAGCAGTTGAAAAATCCTTCCGGCTGCTGATCGAGTGGCAGCGCTCTGAGCACGCTCACCTCGGTCGGCGAAAAAAAATTCTCCGCCACCTGCTCGCTGGCGATATCCGGCCGGATCGTCTCGATATCCACGCCGACTTCGCGCTTGCTGGTGATTGCATAAAAGGCGAAGCCCTCCGAATGCGACAGGTTGAATCGTATGTCGCCGGGCGCGAAGCCCGCCGCCAGCGCCGGCTTGCCCCATTGGTTGTACTCGAAACGGACTGCGGCTGCGTCGCATCCAATCCGGCCGGCCAGCAGTTTGCGCAGTGTCGCGCGGGCAACAATGAAATGGTTACGATCGCGGTCGCGAAAGAATCGTGCGGCGCGCGCGGCCTCGTCCTCGCTCAGCGTCGCGCGCATCGGAGTAATTTCGGCGTCGGTGCAATCCAGCCGGACAAACCACAACTCGGTCTCGCCGCGTGCAAGCGACGCGTCGACTCCGGCCGTATCGCGCGACTTCATCGTCCACTATTAACCCGCTGCCGCCGATGAATCGATGCTCTCTTCCGATTGAGTCACCGGCGCGATCTCGGTGGCTGACAAGGCCGCACGATCGATCGCGCCGTCGCTGGTCAACGGCAGCGCATCGACCAGGACAAAGTCAGCGGGCACCATCGACTCGGGCAGCGTGGCTTTGGCGTGGTCTCGCAACTGCCGAACCAGCTTTTGACGGATAGAGATTCGGCTCGGGTCGTATACATGCGCCGTCAGATCTTCAGCCACGGTTTCTGGCCGTGGCCACGCAATGGTGGCGCCGCTCGTTACCTCGTCCGCACCGGGTCTGCGGAAGAACACATCAAAACTGCCGTCTGGCCGGCATGATGCCCAGCTAATCTCGGCGTGGTAACCGAAATCCTTTGCGAGCGAATGGATCTCATCCGGACTCACGCCCCGCGTCGGCAGACCGTCAAGCGCGTGTCTGAGTTCGCCTGCGGTCCATGAATCATCCGAGTCTGCCAACCTCGCCAGCGCCTCCAGATCTTTCTCGACGCGTGCGTTCGCAACGCCCCTGATCGCAAGCGTCGCGCTCCCCGCCTGCAGCAGCCCGCGTATCGCTTCCAGTGTCAGTCCCTCGGCAGTCCAGTCCAACCACTGAGGCGCAACACGGCTTTGCTCTTTTGGATCCAGAAAAAGAGTCACATTGTACCTGAAGCGATTCATCTCATTGCCGGCGTTGCCCCACCTCGGCCGTATCTCGACGCGGGAGATCTGAGGATAACGTCGCTGCAGCGCCAGCCAGAATGCGGGCGAGATCACCAGCTCCCTTTCTTGATTCAAGCGTCGCGCTATCGCCGCCCGCAGCGCTGACAGGCTCAGTGTGGAAGGCGCCTGGAACAGCTCGACCGACGCGCTAAACGCCTGCAGCAGCGGGAGGCTTCGCACGTCGCCAATGAAAATTGCTCCGCCAGGTTTGGCCGCCGCAAGCGCTCCCTCCAAAACCCTGATCAAGTGCTCCAGGCTTGGAAAATACTGGACAACGGAGTTTATGATGACGGTATCGAAAGCGTTACGATCGAGACCTTCGAAGTGGTCGGCTTGACGTTCCAGTAGCGTTACCGCACCGTTCGCTCCATTCGCCGCCTCAATTTGCTTTCTGAGTGATTTTAACGAGGCCGCCGAGAAATCCACGCCCACGTAACGTTCGCTCCGCGGCGCGATCCGCAGCAGGAGCAACCCTGTACCGCATCCGATCTCCAAAATCTCGGCAGGATGCAGCGACAAAATCTCCTCCACCGTATTGTCGACCCACTCGCGCATCTCACCGGCTGGAATTGGCTGCCTCGTATAGCTGCTCATCCAACCCCGCGTGTTGAAACCCTCGCTCGAAGAGCCATCATCCTTTTGAAACCAGTCAAAGACCGTTCGCCATTCATTGATGCGCCGATCTTCGTTCTGATCCTCCGCCAGCGCGCTATCCAGATAAACTTTCTCCGGAACCACGTACGCCACCAGTTTTCGACGGCCTGAACCAGCTATCGATTCCGTCACTGCCGCCTGGCGTACTCCAGGATGCCGTTCCAGATGAGCCTCGAGCTGCGGCAAACCGATCTCACCGCCGGGTTGGCCGCTTTCTGATTTATCGGGGCCCGCCGCGCTCTCGCGTATCCGGCGCATCGTCGCTTCGAGCTTCTTCGCCATCGTTCCGACGTTGGGCTCCGTCAACAGCGTCCAGTGATAGCCTTCGATCTCGACCACTTCGAGGCCGTCCCCCAAGACCTCGCCCCAACCGTAGTCTTTCAGCCGGAACTTACCTGTCAGTTCGCGCGTGCGCTTGAACAGCAAAACGGGACCCTTACTGGGCTCAGGCAAATAACGCCGCGCAGCCTCCACAATGGAAGAGAAAAAATCATCGTGGCGGGTCGGAGCGGGCCGGTCGAATTCGACCCCAACCTTGCCGCCAATTCTCCATCTGACGATTCTCGCCCTGATTGCCATCCGACGGGCTCTTCGGCACAGAGAAGTCCACGTGCTGTTGATTCCCTCGAACTGAAGCTTGTTCCGGAAAACCGTGATGCTCTGGTCGGCGCGCGTCGTCCACGGCTCCAGGGGCTGCGTGGGACAATGCGTGTCGACCATCACCACCAATCCGACTGCGCGGCCCTTTGTTCGCAGTTGCCGCGCCACTTCGTAAGCAAGGGTGCCTTCGGCGCTGAAGCCCGCAATGAAATACGGTCCGGCGTCTTGATAGTGTAGGATCGAGCTGACCTGGTACGCTGCGATTTCTTCGAGTTTGTAGGGCAGCCGCATCTTGATCTCGTCCGGAACGGTCAGACCGATCATCGGCTGATCATCGCCCAGATGCCGCGCAAGGTCGGCGAAGACGTGAAAGTTGCCAACCACGAAAAGCGGAGGCAGCAAGCCGTGCGGCTGGATCGGCACCGTCGCTTCCGTGACGCTGTAGGGTCTGTCGCCGCGGATCCTTTCGGCCAGGCTCTCGATTGTCGGCGCCGGGAACATCGCGGCCAGCGGAAAGTGCACGCCAAATTCGCTCTCGATTCTCGACAGCAGTCTGACAGCGCTGAGCGAATGACCACCCAGCTCGAAGAACTCGTGCCTCACTCCGATCGGCCGGACATCCAGGATTTCTTCCCAGATAGCCTGCAGACGGCGTTCGACGTCGTCGTGCGGCTCGACATACTTCCGCGCCGGTTGAGCGAGTGATTGGTCGAGTGACGGAAGTTTCGAACGGTCGATCTTGCCGTTGGGCGTCAGCGCTATCTTGTCCAGCAGGACGAAGCGCGAGGGAACCATGTAGGCGGGCATCGACTCGCTGAGAAAAGCCCGCAGCGCCGCCGCGGTTGGCCGCCGTCCCGGTCTCGCCTCGACGAAAGCCACCAACGACACGGTTTCAGAGGAGTCGGCCTGGCCAATCACGGCGGCCACGTGCACCTGGGGATGTCGCGTGAGTGCGGCTTCGATCTCGCCTGGTTCGATTCGAAATCCACGAACCTTCAGCTGATTGTCGGCGCGGCCGATAAATTCCAGCTCACCGCTGCGCAGCCGCCGTACCAAATCTCCCGTGCGGTAGAGGCGTCCGCCGGCCCCGCTCGCAAACGGGTCTCGGACAAATCGCTCCGTGGTCAACTCGGGACGGCCGAGATAACCTCGCGCGACCCCGTCGCCACCGATATAGAGTTCTCCAACCACGCCCGCCGGCAGCGCTTGGCGGTCGGCGTCCAGCACGTAGACTTGCGTATTCGCGAGCGGATGCCCGATCGGCACTGGGCCGATCCCGCGCTCAACGCGATGAAGCGTCGACCAGACAGTCGTCTCGGTGGGGCCGTATACGTTGAATACGACTTCGGCGCGATCGAGCAGTTGGTCGGCCAGGGTCCGCGTCAGCGCTTCGCCGCCGGACATCAGTCGCAATTTTTTACCGCCGTTCCATCCCGCCGCGATCAGTATCCGCCATAGTCCCGGCGTTGCCTGAATCACCGTGGGGCTGGTTGCGGCGATCGTCTGGCTCAGGCGCGCGCCGTCTGCAACAAAATCGCCGACGACGACAACGCGCGCCCCGCAAATCAGCGGAAGAAACAGCTCCAGCCCCGCGATGTCGAACGAAATCGTCGTGACCCCGAGCACAACATCGTCGCTGGTGAACGAAATCTCGCGCCGCATCGCGCTCAGCAGGTTTGAAAATCCCCGATGCGTGACCTGCACGCCTTTCGGGATGCCGGTCGAGCCTGACGTGTAGATGACGTAGGCAAGGTTCTCGCTCTTAGCCCCGCTCGACGGATTATCCGGGCTGTGCCGCGCAATCTCGGCCCAGTCGCTGTCGAGGCATATCGTGCGCGACTTTGTCGTTGGCAACTTGCCCAACAGACTCTGCTGAGTGAGCAGAATCGGCGTCTGCGTGTCGTCGAGCATGAACGCCAGCCGCTCTTTCGGATATGCGGGATCGATCGGCACGTATGCTCCGCCGGCCTTCAGTATCGCGAGCAGACCGACGACCATTTCCAGCGATCGCTCGACGCAAATCCCAACCAGTACTTCCGGTCCGACCCCCAATCCGATCAGATGATGCGCCAGGCGGTTGGCTCGCTCGTTGAGCTCTCCGTAGGTCAAACGCGCACCCTCGAAAACCACTGCCACGCGATCGCTATTTCGCTTCGCCTGCTCTTCGAACAGCTCGTGAATGCATTGGTCGACGGGAAACTCGGTCGCCGTGTCGTTCCATTCGATCAGCAACTGCCGGCGTTCGTCCTCCGTGATCAGCGGCAGCCGCGAAATCGCCGTCTCAGGATCATTCGCGATCCCTTCGAGCAACGTCTCGAAATGGCCGGCCATGCGCGCGATCGTCTCGCGGCCGAACAAATCAACGTTGTAGATGAGCTTGCAGAACAGCCGGCCCGCCTTCTCGGTGACCTCGAAGCTGAGGTCGAACGGGGCTACGCCTGTATCGAAATCGACCTCCTCGACTTCGAGCCCCGCGAGCTGCGTGTCCTCGAGCGGATAATTCCGAACCTGGAACGTCACCTGGAAAATCGGCGGGTAGCTCAGATTGCGATGCGGATGAATCGACTCGACCACCATGTCGAACGGCAGATCCTGATGCGCATAGGCGTCGAACGCGAAATCGCGCGTCCTTCTCAGCAGCTCGCGGAACGCGGGATCGCCGGCCACGTCGCCGCGCATCGCCAGCGTGTTCACGAACAGGCCGATCAGGCCCTCGGTCTCGACCCGCGTGCGGCCCGCGACCGGCGTTCCCACCACGATGTCGTCGACGCCGGTGTACCGATGCAGCATCGTCTGAAACGCCGCGAGCAGCGTCATGAACAGCGTCGCCCGCTCGCTCCGCGCGATCTCCTTCAGCCGATCGGCCAGCTCTTTCGCGATGACGAAAGTTTCGGCCGCTCCCGCGAACGTCTGCCGCGGCGGACGCGGGCGATCCGATGGCAACGCGAGCAGCGGCGGCGCGCCGGCAAGCTGCCGCTGCCACCATGCCAGCGACTCGCGCATCCGCGTCCCGCGCACCGCTTGCGATTGCCACGCGGCGAAGTCGGAGTACTGGATCGCGAGCGGTTTCAGCCCCGCTCCGTCATCGGCCGAGACGCGCGCCGCGTACAGCGCCGACAATTCGCGCATCAGCACGCCAATCGACCAGCCATCGGACGCGATATGATGCATCGTCAGCGCGAGCAGGTGATCATCCGTATCCAGCTTCACGAGCAACGGATGCAGCATCGCGTCGCGGACGAGGTTGAATTTGCGATTCGCCGCCTCGATCACAGCCGCCAGCGCCAGCTCCACGCGGCGCGCCGCCGGCTCATGGCTCAAATCCAGGTACGCGACCGCGACCGGCGCCGGCGGCGAGACGACTTGCACCGGCTCGCCGTCGCGGCTGCGAAAGTTCGTCCGCAGGATGGCATGGCGCGCGACGATTTCCTCGAACGCCTGCTCGAGCGCTCGTTGTTCGAGCTTGCCGCGAAGTCGAAAAAGATTCGATCGATTGTAGGCGGTCGAGTTTTCGTCGAACTCGGCAAGAAACCACATCCTGCTCTGCGCCGACGAGAGCGGCAGATCTCCGCTGGTCGAGAGCGCGACGATCGGATCGTTCTGGTGAACTCGATTCTCGCCGCCGCCGTCTATCCATTCTCCAAGCGCCGCTACGGTCGGATGCTCGAAGAACTCGAGCACTGAAAGGTAGGCATTGCCGGCCGCGCGAATCCGCGCGATCGCCAGCGCCGCAAGCATCGAGTCGCCGCCGAGCGCAAGAAAATCGTCGTCGATGCCAATTCGCTCGATTCCCAGCACCTGCGCCCAAATGTCGGCGAGTATCCGCTCGGTTGCCGTTCGCGGCGCCACGTACGCTGTAGGCCGGGTTGGAGATGTCGTTTCGCTATCGTGACTATCGAGGCCAAGCTGCTTGGCCAGCCCGATTCGCTGCAGCTTGCCGGTCGGTCCCTTCGGCAGCTCGTCGAGAAAGACGACGCGATGCGGCACCTTGTAGTCGGCGATCAGCTGCGCCGCGTGATTTCTGATCTCGATCTCCGACGCCACGTGCCCCGGCCGGAGCACTACCGCGGCGGCAATCTCCTCGCCGAGGCGATGGTCGGGGACCGCAAACGCAACCGCCTGCGCCACCGCGGGATGAGTGCACAGGACCTCGTCAATCTCGCGCGGCGAAATCTTCTGGCCGCCGCGATTGATCATCTCCTTGAGACGCCCCGTGATGAACAGATAGCCGTCCGCATCGACGGTGCCCTGGTCGCCGGTGCGAAACCATCCGTTGACGAACGCCGTCCGATTCGCTTCCGGATTTTGCGCATAACCCGCCGTCACGCCCGGTCCGCGCAAAACGATTTCGCCGATTTCACCGGGCGCGAGCAGATTGCCGGCCTCGTCCATCAGCGCGACTTCGGCTCCCGCCGCGATTCCAACCGAACCGGGTTTGCGCGCGCCGGGCGGCGTGGGATTGGTGGCAATCTGATGAGACGCCTCGGTCATCCCGTAGGCTTCGACCACCGGAACCCCGAAGCTCGTCTCCATCTCGGCCATCAATTGGGGAGCCAATGCCGCCGAACACGACCGGATGAATCTCAGCTTGAGATTTCCGCGTTGCGCACCTTCGTGGCGCGCACGCGCGAGCACCGCCTGATGCATCGTCGGTACCGCGGTGTACCAGCTCGTCGCGAATTTCTCGCACCATTCAAGAAACAGCGGCGCCTGGAATCCCGGCGTGCACACGATGCTGCCACCCGACGCGATCGTCGCCAGCAGCGCGCCCACCAGCCCGTGAATGTGGAACAGCGGCATCACGTTCAGGCATCGGTCACGGGCGCTGAGCCCGAGCGACGCCGCGATACTCGCCGCGGACGCGGTCAGGTTCGCCTGCGTCAACGGCACCATCTTGGGCCGCGCCGTCGTGCCCGAGGTATGCAGCACCAGGGCTTCGTCGCCGTCGTGCGCGAACACGGGAGCAGTCGTGGCTACCGACTCGCCGAAATCCAGCGAGAATATTCCAGCCTCCAGCTCGATCGAAGGCGTTAGCCGAATGATGCGGATGCCGCGGGACTGCGCCACCTCTATCGCCGGCGATTCGACCCCGTGCTGAACTATCAGCGCGCGCGGCGCGAGGTCGGACAGATAAAACTCAAATTCGCTGCGCCTGTAGGTCGGATTGAGCGGCGCGCACGACGCGCCCATCGCCACCGCCAGAAAGCAGGTCGCCATTTCGGGGCCGTTCGGGAGTACCACCGCAACGCGGTCGCCGCGCGAAATCCCGGCCCCATTGAGCCGCGCGACCGTCGTCGCACAATGCTCAAAGAGACGCTCGTAGTCGAGCGGCGGCCGGCCCAGCCCCAATACTGCGGTCGAGCGCGCGCCGGGCTGACAGCGCTCTCTGAGCAACTGAGATAAATCCATTCCCGCCAAACAAAACACCCTATGACCCAAAGGGTCAAGTCTGTTTAGCCCTTGCAAGTCATGTCGAGACGCGAGTTCTTGAGATCAGCTCAAAGTTCGCCGCCGATCCCGGTGCAGGGTTTCTTCCTCACCGCGCGGAGGCGGTGGTGAACTGCTCTGAAAGCGCTGGCGCGGTCATGTCAGTGACGCCCAGCCAGAAGCGCCGCAGCGTTATGGAATGCGCCGCCGTGAATGACTCGAGCGCCGCCAACTCTCTTTCGGACACTGTCTCCAGCGCAATCACAATTTCGTCGAACGGCGTCCGCGACATGATCGCGCCCAGATGCTCGACCGATCCCAGTACCGGGTAGCCGTGGAATATCTTGCCGTGTTTGAAATTGTCCTCGTCCACCAGTCCCAACAACTCTGCACTCGCTCCAACGGTCGAGTGCAAATGCTGAATCGCCGCCGCACCGCGTGCATCCACGCCGACGATCACGAAACGTCGCGCCGGACGCGCAAGGAAGCGCCCAATCCGATGGAAAACATGGAACGACCAGCGCGTGGCGACCAGGAAATTGAACAGCAGCAGGATGAACACCACCACCGTCGCGCGCGAAATGCTGATCGGCAGAAACGCCGCCGCCAGCTTCACCGCCAGCCCCGCTATCATCGCCGCCAGCACAAAGCGTACACCCTCCGCCAGTCCGGTGTAGCGCCATATCCCGCGATAAACGCCGGCCACCAGGAACGATCCGCAGCCGATCGCAATCACCCACGGCAAGCCCGCCAGCATCTTGTCCACCTGCCCGATGCTGAGATCGAAGTCGAATCGCAGCATCATCGCGCCGAAGTAC
Source organism: Binatus sp. (SeqCode) (assembly GCA_050010075.1). Taxonomy (GTDB): domain Bacteria; phylum Desulfobacterota; class Binatia; order Binatales; family Binataceae; genus Binatus. Next base: position 28,696 of record JBEKLS010000008.1, read on the forward strand.
GCTGCCGCTACCAGCGCGACATCCAGCATCAACTCGACAAACCGGCGCTTGTAGCCAAAGCTCAAAATGATGCGCGCGACCGGAGGCAAATCTTCGATTTGACCGGGAGCCTCGCTATCGAATGATCGATCCATCAGGAACAGCGCCACCAGCGCAAAGAACAGCGCCATGAACGGAATCAGCAGCACCGCGTCGTAGCCCGGCACCGTGGTGAGCGCGATCGCGCAACAGCCCGCTATTGCCTGCAAACCTACCAGCGTCGCCGCCGCCATCGAGCTCGACATCCCGAGCCGGGTCAGCCGATGATGCGAATGGTCCAGGCCGCGGCGCGAGATTGGATTTCCCCGCGCCAGCCGCGTCACCGTTACCGTTACCGTATCGAGCAGCGGAACCATCAGCGCCAGCAACGGCATCGCAAGGCGCGCCGGCAGCGAACCCTCGCCGAAATGACTGCCCTGGATCGACAGAACTCCCAGCATCAGCCCGACCGCGAGCGCGCCTTCGTCGCCCATGAAAATCGAGGCCGGCGGAAAATTGAACAGCATGAATCCGCCCAATGCACCCGCCAGGGCCAACGCCGCGATCATCGTTCCGTCGTGCTGATGCAGTCCGGAGACCGTCGCGATACTCAACGCCGAAATAATTCCAACGCCCGCCGCGAGACCGTCTATTCCATCGATTAAGTTGAATGCGTTAGTCGCTGTGATCAGCCAGAAAATCGTCAGCGCGATATTCAACGGCTGGTAGGGCAGAATGTCCAGATGCGGACCCCATCCGCCGAGAATGCAGATCGCGCCCAGTTCCAGCAGAAGCTTATGGCGCGGGCGCAGATCGACGATGTCGTCGACGAATCCCACCAGGAACATCAGGACGGCAAACGATGCGAGCCACGGCAAACTGTGGTACGGCAAGCCGGATTCGATTCCGACGAATGCAATCGCGGAGATGAAACCTGCCATCACCGCGAGGCCTCCCAGCAATGCCGTAGGCGTCGCGTGCGGACGGTCTTTTGATGGCTGGGCGACGATTCCGAAGCGGACTCCGGCTGCTTTTACGACCGGCATCAAGGCCGCTGTCACTAGAAACGCAGATAAAGGCGTGGCGGCTATTTCATAACCGGTACTCAATCTTCAAGCTCCCACCCCCGCTTCCGTGCGCTTGCATCCACTTCGGGCCTAGGCGACCGTGAGCCCATCATTGCGCGCGCAAGCAGATTACCGCTCTTCATCGGTTAAGGCCAAGCCTCCTGATTCCATCAGCGAGCCCTGGGCGGGTAACCGCTGACGGTCACGGACAAACCTGAGCATCAAGAGCCTAGCTGAGCCTAGCTGGCGTAACATGGCAAAGGCCCACGGTTACGTCCAGCGGCGCTATGTTAATTTATCGTGAGCAGAGATAGTCCAGTTTGAACTGTCGGTAACCCGCGGCACATTTACGCAGGTTTGTCCTGGAGCGCTTCCTGCCGCGCGCAGGTCGAGCGCTCCATGATTCGCGAGGAGGACGAAACTGTGCAGCTTCTTTAGCGATAGCGTCGCCCCGGTCGAACTTTGAAGCGGCGAGTCCGCCTGCGGTAATTGACGTACATCGCCACTGCGATACCTGCCACGAATAGAACTTCCGACCAGAGCAGAACATTGAAATGGTCGAGACTGCTGTAGACCGCATCAGAGGTAGAAGCCTGGGCAATCGGCTCTCCAACGGCGGCGGTGAAGTTGTCACGCCACCGCATCATCAGGGTCGCGACATTCCATACGAGACCCACCACCAAAACCAGCATCCAGAAAAGTATGCCGAACTGCTCCGGCACGCGGCGACGGATGATGCCCTGGAGCGAGGCCGGCTCGTGCATAACCGCGGGCGTGGCGCGAACCGCTACGCGAATGAGGTCCGGGGTAGGCTCTTCAGGCGCCTCTTCTTTAATCGGAGGCGGCTGGGCGATGACGGTCGCGCCATCAATCGCGGTGCCGGTCGCCTCGCGAATCTGGCGCAGGATGAAAAGCATGTCATGCTTGCTGGTCAAAGTTCCCAGCAGCGCGCATTTCGACAGCGTCTCGAGCTCCTGGGGAGTGATCTTCAGGCGCGCGACGAGCTCGTGGTCATTTCGAATCTGGTTGAGAATTTCGCGCTCTTCAGCGGGCGCGAGGTCGAGTTGATCTTGCATATTCGTCCTCCATAAGGGCGAATCATGCCCAATCTTTCGACTTAAAACAAGAGTAAAGATGACGTGAGCTGCATAGACTATTAAAACATCCATAAGAGACACAAAAAAGCGCAATAGATAAAGCATACAGTACGCATTATCTACCTACTGTAAGCTTTTAACGAAAAAATGGTTAAAAATTATACAAAATGTTAATAGGCGCCGCAGATGCACAAAAAGAGTGCATTGACGCTGGATTAGGCCTCTCCCCGTCTTAAAGATTGAAAATTCGCTCGACCGTTGCCGTCACGCGCGAGGTTGCTCGGGCGACTGCGATTAGTTCGCCGCTTGCGGAGATCACCTTGAACAGCGGCCCGCCTTGGGGGATTTGGGAGTCCAGCGCGCGCGAGTCGCCGTTGCGCAGGCGCTTCTCGGCGGTGGTGTCCACGACCATCTCGGGAAGGCCGACGAGTGCGTCGCCAAGCCCGATCATGCCGGAAATCGGCGTGCCGGAATCGAGCGCCTCGAGGACGTCAGCCAGTTGCATCGCGTCGCCGATCGCGAATGCGCCGTTGCGGGTGCGACGGAGTTGTTCGAGATGCGCAACGGTGTCGAGCGCGAGGCCGATATCGCGAGCCAGTGCGCGCGCATAAGTGCCGGGCGAGCAGGTCGCGACGAACCGAATCGCATCGGGCGTTTCGCAGATCAGATCGAGGCGCTTGATCTCGACACTGCGCTTCGCGGGCGGCGCAACGTCCTCGCCACGGCGCGCGAGTCGATAGAGCGGTACGCCGGCGCGCTTGATCGCGGAATACACCGGAGGAACCTGCTCGATTGGGCCGGTGAACTGCGCGGCGACCTGCGCGAGTTTCTCTGCCGGGATCGCGGGCACCTCGGCGCGGCGAACCTCGGCGCCGTCGCGATCGAGCGTGTCGGTCTCGACCCCCAGCCGAATTACACCTGCGTACTCCTTGTCGCCGCCGTCGATGAAGGGCGCGAGCTTGGTCGCCTCGCCGATCATTATCGGCAGCAGCCCGGTCGCGAACGGATCGAGCGTGCCGAGATGCCCGACGCGATCGGGCTTCACGCGCGATTTGACGCGACGCACCACCTCCGCCGACGAGATTCCCGCCGGCTTATCGACGAGCAAGATTGCATTCATGACAAGACCCTTCACCCTATCCGATAGCGACGCGGCGCTTAAAGAGCATTCGCGCCACTCGGACCGCAGGAATACGATCTCAAGTATGAACACCGTCTCATCTTCCGCACCGCACGTAGTGATCATCGGCGGCGGATTCGGCGGAATCGCTGCCGCGCGAGCATTCAGGCGCGAAGCGGTGCGGCTGACGGTGATTGACCGCCGCAACCACCATCTGTTTCAGCCGCTGCTCTATCAGGTTGCCACCGCGGCGTTGAATCCGGCCGACATCGCGTCGCCGATACGGCGAATCCTGCGGCGGCAGCGCAATGCGAGCGTGATCCTCGGCGAGGCCGCCTCGATCGACACGCGGCTGAAGATCGTGCAGCTGCTCGACGGCGAAGTGGCCTACGACTATCTGATCGTCGCGACCGGCGCGACCCATTCGTATTTCGGACATGACGAATGGCTCGGGCCGGCGCCCGGGCTGAAGACGCTCGAGGACGCGGTCGAGATTCGCAGGCGGGTGCTGGTCGCTTACGAGGCTGCCGAGCGCGAGATCGACCCGTCGGAAGTCGCGAACTGGATGACGTTCGTGATAATCGGCGGCGGGCCGACCGGGGTCGAGATGGCGGGAGCGTTAGCCGAGATTTCGCGGCGCGTGCTCGAGCGCGATTTTCGACGAATCGATCCGAGCCGCGCGCGAATTGTGCTGATCGAGGCTGGCCCCAAGGTGCTGCCTGCGATGTCGCCGGAGTCGTCGGTGAGCGCGCGGCGACAACTGGAGCGGCTGGGCGTCGAGGTCATCACGGATTCTCCAGTGACTGCAATCGACGATCGCGGCGTCACGCAAGGCGGCGCGCGGCTCGATTCGCGCACGGTGATCTGGGCTGCGGGCGTGGCGGCGTCGCCGATTGGCAAGACTCTGGGAGCCGCTACGAGCGTCGCGCTCGATCGCGCGGGGCGCGTCGTTGTGAACCAGGATCTATCGGTGCCCGGCGCCGACGGTGTGTTCGTGATTGGCGATCTTGCGGCGGTCTCGTCGGACGGCAAGCCGGTGCCCGGACTGTCGCCGGCTGCGATCCAGGAGGGACGGCATGCGGCGAAAAACGTCGCGCGATTGATTCGCGGCGAGCCGACGATTCCCTTCCGCTACTGGGACAAGGGCACGCTGGCGACTATCGGCAAGGCGGCCGCGGTCGCGGACATCGCGGGGCTGCACCTCAGCGGACTCATCGCATGGCTGATGTGGCTGTTTGTGCACATTCTCTTTCTGATCGGATTTCGCAACCGGTTCATCGTAATCTTTGAATGGGCGTGGATGTACGTGCGCAACGATCGCGGCGCGCGGCTGATCACCGGCGACGTGGAACCGCTGCTGGAGCGCGGCGAGAAGTCGGAGAATCGCGATCGGATGCTGTCGGAGTAACGCGCGCGATCCCAGTCAGCGATCTTGGCGCAGCTCGTTCAAATCAACGGAGAACTTCACTTTGCCGCGCATCTTCAGGAGTTGGTCGTAGGCCTCGTTTGCCACCAGCAACTCAAGACCTTTGCGAACGGTTTCGCTGATTCCGGCACCCGCAGCCTTTTGAGCTTTCGCCAGCAGTTCGCGGTTCACGAGCACGCTGATTTTTCGATCCGATTTCATTTCAATCAGGCGCACCTTGCGAAGACACTTGGTTGAATATGGCACAGCGCGGCTACTCAGTCCCTCGAAAGGCATCCCTGCGGTGGACCCTCACCCGCGCCGGAGGCGCGGCCTCTCCCTGACAGGGCGAGGCTAGGAAGGAACTGGGATTCTTCACGGATGGAAGTTCGAACAGGGACGAAGTCCCGCATCTTCTCTGGACACTGGGTGCAGGGTCACCCCTGCCGAAGGAAGTTTGAAACCCATCGCGGGTTTCAAATTAAATTCTGAGAGACGCTCAATCCTTCGGGGCCGCTTGTTTCAGCAACGCGTCGATGCGGGCTGCTCGCTCGAGGCCAGGATCGAATTCGAAATCCAGCTCGGGGGTGTATCTCAAGCCCAGCGACTTGCCGAGTTCGCGGCGGATGAAGCCACTGGCGCTCTTGAAGCCGGCGATTGCGGCTGCCGCGCGCACCGAGCCTTCGAGATGCGAGAAGTAGACGCGCCCGTGGCGCAAGTCGTCGTCCATCCTGACGCCGGTCAACGTTATGCCGCGCAGACGCGGGTCGCGGAGGTCGCGCACCAGCAGCCCGGACAGTTCTCTCAGGACAGCTTCGGCGACGCGCTCGGGTCTTCGACCTTCAGGCACAGATTTTCCCCGGTGTCAGTAATTGATGATCTCGAGCTGCTCATCGCCGAGCGGGACCAGGCCCAACGAATCGATGAAGTTCACGACTTCGCGCAGCGCTTTGTCCACGAACGCGCGGTCGCTGCCGACCTGCGCGATGCCCAACTCGGCGCGCTGCCACATGTCGTGGCTGTCGGACTCGGCGATCGAGACGTTAAACTTGTTCTGGACGCGACTCTTGATTGCGCGCAGCACCTGCCGCTTGCCCTTGAGCGAATGATTTTCCGGCAGAAACAGGGTCAGCCGCATGATGCCGACGACCATTGTAATACGCTCCCTCCGGCAACGCGCTCGCCCGCGCGCCCGGAACGACAACCGACACTCACTCTAAGGCTGAAGCTGCTTTTCGACCGCCGCCGGGCCGCGCACCGTCTCGGGCTTCGGCGCGGTGAGCTTGCGCAGAATCGCTTCCATCTCGAACGCTTCGATAATGTCGTCCGGCTTCACGTCGTTGAAATTTTCGAGCGCGATACCGCATTCGTAGCCTTGCGCGACTTCGCGCGCGTCGTCCTTGAAGCGCTTGAGCGTGGCGAGCTTGCCCTCCCACACCGGACGGCCGTCGCGCACCAGCCGCGCCCGCGCGCTGCGCACGATCTTGCCTTCGACCACCATGCATCCCGCGACGGTGGCGCCGGGCACGTTGAAAATCTTGCGGACCTCGGCGCGGCCGAGCGCCTTCTCGCGATAGGTCGGCGCGAGCAGACCTTCCATCGCCTCGCGCATGTCGTTGATAGCTTCGTAGATTACTGTGTAGAGGCGAATCTCGACGCCTTCTTTCTCGGCCAGGTTCGCAGCCTTCGGCTCGGGACGGATATTGAAGCCGAGGATGATCGCTTTGGAAGCCGACGCTAGCGTGACGTCGGTTTCTGAAATTGCGCCCGCCGAGGCGTGAATCACTTCGAGTTTGACTTCCTCGGTTGAGAGCCGCGCGAGCGCATCGGCCAGCGCTTCGACCGAGCCCTGCACGTCGCCCTTCAGAATGACTTTGAGTTCCTTGACCTCGCCCGCCGCCATCCGCTGGCTCAAATCCTCGAGCGAGATACGGCTGGTCTTGGCAAGTTCACCTTCGCGCTGCTTCGAGCGGCGGTACTCGGCGACCTGCCGCGCCTTCGATTCCTCGACCACTCCGGTGAACACCGTTCCCGGCTCGGGAACGGTCGAGAGTCCGAAAATTTCGACCGGCGTCGACGGACCCGCCTCGGTGAGCCGCTGCCCGAGATGGTTCTGCATCGCGCGCACGCGCCCGTACGACGTTCCGCTGACGAACGGATCGCCCTGATGCAGCGTGCCTTCCTGGATCAGCACCGTCGCGACCGGGCCGCGTCCGCGATCGAGCTGCGACTCGATGATCGTGCCGCGCGCAGCGCGATTCGGATTGGCCTTCAGCTCCATCACGTCGGCCTGCAGCAGGATCATTTCGAGCAGCTTGTCGATTCCCTCACCGGTGCGAGCCGAGACCGGCACCGTGATCGTGTCGCCGCCGTAGTCTTCGGGCACCAGACCGACCTGGGTCAGCCGCTGCTTGACGTTGTCGAGATTGGCGTCGGGCAAATCGATCTTGTTGATCGCTACGATGATCGGAACCTTGGCCGCGCGAGCGTGATTGATAGCCTCCTGCGTCTGCGGCATCACGCCTTCATTCGCAGCGACCACCAGCACGACGATGTCGGTGACCTTGGCGCCGCGCGCGCGCATCGCAGTGAACGCCTCATGACCGGGAGTATCGACGAACGCGATCGTCCGCCCGTTGGCTTCGACAGTGTACGCGCCGATGTGCTGTGTGATGCCGCCGAACTCGCGTGCGGTCACGTTGGTGTGGCGAATCGCGTCGAGCAGCGAGGTCTTGCCGTGATCGACGTGGCCCATCACGGTGACGACCGGCGGCCGCGTGACCATTTCGCCGACGACGGTCTCTTCGGGCGCCTCTTCTATAACCTGCTCGGCGTCGAAAGAAACGTTCTCGACGCTGTAACCGAACTCGCCCGCGAGCAACGTGGCCGTGTCGACGTCGAGCACCTGGTTGAGCGTCGCCATCTGGCCAAGTTCCATCAGCTTCTTGATCAAGTCGCCGGCCTTGACGCCCATCGATCGGCCGAGGTCGCCGACGGTGACGCCCTCGGTGATTCGCACGACGCGCTTGGAGGCCTTGGGCGTGGTGATCTCGGTCTTGCGCTGTTCCTTGCCGGGCAGAGCGCGGCGCTTCTTCGGCACTCGCAGCCCGCGCATCTCGCGCTCGGCGGCGAGGTCGGTACTCCCTTTCTTGACGACTTTCTTTTTCTTGATTCCGCGGCCGCCGCCGGGCTTGGCGAGCTGATCGGGCGGCAACTGCGGAGCGCCGTCGGCCTGCTGCGCCGGCTGCGGCTGCGGAGCGAAGCGTCCCGTCAGTCCCGGCCGCGCACTCGGTGCGCCTGCCGGTGCGCGCGAGCCCGGCGATGCGGGCCGCGGCGGCGGCGCCTTGGGCCGCAGATCAATCTTGCCGAGGACCTTCGGTCCCTTCTGGCCGTCGTCGAGGGTCGGGCCGGTTTGCGATCCGCGCGTCAGGTTGATCGAGCCGCGCTCGCCCGCGAGTTCCGCCGGTCGCACACGGTCAGTGCGGTAACCGAAACGCGACGAGGGCGCCGCGGGCGGTGCTTCAGGAACGGGTGCAGCTTCTACCACGACGGGAGCAATTTCCGGCTCAGGCGCGGCTTCAACCTCAGGCTCAGGTTCAGGTTCGATGTCCTCGAGATGAGCTGTGTCGTCGGGAAGATGAGCTTCGTAATCTGCGGCGCCGATCTCCTCAATCGGAGGCTCGGGCTTGACGACCGGTGGCGGCTCGGGCGCGCGATGCGGCTCGACCGCCGGCGTCTCGGCCTGTGGCGACGCGTCGAACATGACCGGAGTCTCAGACTCCGCCGCGGGCGAGTCGCCGAGAAACGGCGACACGAAAGAATCGTCGCGCGACTCTTCGACCTCGAAATGGAAAGGCGTGTCGGCGCCACCGGTAGCCGCGCCGGGCTCGGCATGACGCCGGCGCATCACGGTGGCGTTGAGACGCTTCTCTAAAATTTTTCCGCTGCTCGTTTCGAGCACGGTCTCGCGGCGCAGAATCGTCGCGCGATGCGCCTGTTCGTCGAGGTCGGCCTTGAGCCGGTCGGCTTCTTCGGGCGAGAGAAGACTCGATTCGGACTGCGTGTGTCCGAGTTTCAGGCGGACACATCCGGCGAGCAAATCCTCGACCGGGAATCCCCATTCAGTAGCAAGAGTTTTGATCCGCTTTCGCGCCATCCCAGTTATACTATTCGACCTTCGGGTTTCTATCCAGTTGTTTAATCGCCGCCGCTATCCTAAGCCGCTCGGGACGGTCTATTTTCCGCCCGAGCGCGCGAAATTCCTTAACCTTTAGTCCGACGAACCGCTCGGCGCATTCTGCCGCCGGATGCAACCAGCCGCCGCGCCCTGCCATCCGCCCTTCTAAATCCACTTCGACCCGCCCATCGACGACCGCGATTCGCACCATCGACGATTTCGCATCACGCTTCATGCATCCGATGCAGGTTCGCTCGGGCGCTTTAGCCAGTTATTTTTCTCCCGCATCTTCAGTTGCGACCGGCGCCAAGACCTCGACGATCGTCTCGCTCGCCGCCTCTGCGCCTTCCGCTTCGGTAGCTGCCAGCGCAGCGTCCGCTGCTGCCGCCGCCGCCGCGGCCGCCGCTTCTTCCGCAGCCGCTGCCTTTTCGGCCGCCGCGATCTTCTTGTTCGCGACGTGATCGCGCGCCGCGTTGATTATCTGCAGCGCGCGCTCGGCACTGATTCCCTCGACGTCGAACGCCGTCTCGTCGGCCTCCGACAGTTGCTCGGCGGAGCGGAAGCCCCACTGGTAGAGCAGCTCGGCGTTGATATCGCCGATGCCGGGAATCGCGTTGAGCGACGCACGCGCCGAACGGGCCTCTTCTTCAGCCTCGGCCTCGCTGCGCACGTCGAGCTTCCATCCGGTCAGCCGATGCGCCAGGCGCACGTTCTGCCCACGCTTGCCAATCGCCAGCGACAGCTGATCGTCGGGCACGATCACTTCCATCGCATGCTCGTCCTCGTCGATTATCACCTTCGAGACTTTTGCCGGCGCCAGCGCGCGGCAGACCAGTTCGGCCTGATCGTCGGTCCACGGCACGATGTCGATTTTCTCGCCGCGCAGCTCCTGCACCACGGATTGCACGCGCGTGCCCTTCATCCCGACGCATGCGCCGACCGGATCGACGTCCGAATCCTTGGAGTACACGGCGACCTTGGCGCGTCCGCCGGGCTCGCGCGCGCTCTGGCGAATCTCGACGATGCCCTCGTAAATCTCGGGCACCTCCTGCTCGAACAGCTTCATCAGGAAGTCGTTCGAGGTGCGCGAGAGCACGATCGAGAGCCCCTTCTCAGAAAGATCGACGTCGAGAATCAGCGCGCGGATGCGATCGCCCTGGCGATAGCGCTCGTGCGGAATCTGCTCCTTTTCAGGCAGGATCGCCTCGGTGCGTCCGAGGTTTACGATCATGTTCTTGCGCTCGAAGCGCTGCACGATGCCCGAGACGACTTCCTGCTTGCGATCCTTGAACTCGTTGAAAATCTGTTTGCGCTCGGCGTCGCGGATATGCTGGATGAGATTCTGCTTGGCCGCCTGCGCCGCGATCCGGCCCATCGTCGCGGTGTCAAGCTTGATCAGAATCTCGTCGCCGACTTCAGCCTCGGGATCGTATTTCTCGCGCGCCTCGGCGACGTCGGCTTCAGCCGCCGCGTTGGCGACCTTGTCGACGACCGTCTTTATCTCGAACAGCTCGATTTCGCCGAGCTCGGGATTGAAGCGCGACTCGATATTGCGGTCCGGCCCGAAGGTGCGCCGCGCCGCCGAATGCATCATCTCCTCGACCGCGTTGATCACGATCGTTTTGTCGATGCCTTTTTCCTTGCTTACCTGCTCGATTACCCGGTTCAGATCGACCTGCATACCGCCTCCCCGGGGCGCACACTGAGCTGCGCGCCTATAAATTTTGTTGCTCCGCCCGATCGGGAGCCTATGCGTCCAGTTTTCAATTTAATCATTTGTCGAAATCGTATTCGTAATTCGCTCCCGTCATCTCGTCGAAACCAATCGCCTGCCGCTTGCGGCTCGTCTCGTCGTCCAGCTCGATTCCGCTATCGCCGACGCTCACCAGCTTGCCGACGAACGATTTCTGCCCGTCGCGTGCGCGATGCGTGCGTACCTTCACCCGCTCCCCCTTCACCGCCTCGAAATGCTCGAGTTTACGCAACGGCCGGTTGACTCCCGGCGACGCCACCTCGAGCGTGTAGCGGCCCTCGACCGGGTCGTACACGTCGAGCAAATCGCCCAGCGTCGGGCTCAGCTTCTCCAGGTCGCTGAGCGCAATCCCGCCGCCCGGCTTATCGACCAGCAGCCGCAGCAGCGAATTCCGCGTACCCTTGCGAAAATCCACCGAGACCAGCACGTAACCCTGGCGCTCGATATGCGGTTCGAGCAGCTCGACTACTTTTTCCGCAGTTGGATGAAGCGTCAGGGCGATCATCTGCTCTCACCTATACGGTGCCTTGCCGTGCGCCCAGCGTATGTCACGATCGCGAAAGCCCTTTCTGCGACACCAACAAAAAAGTGGGCCGAGCCCACTTCACGCCAGCAAGATACCACCGCGGCAGAGGTATCAGCAAGGCGGGGGCTGTCGTCGTCCCACTATCCAGCCACGACTTCTAACAGGCCGAAGCTTCCACCACTAAAAGCTAATCATTGAAGTGCGAAGCGACCGCTGTAAGGAGCATAAAACCGACGAAGGCTTCGCGTTCCGCCGCTTCCCTGACCCGCAAGCATTTCTTCCCCCATTCCGCTAGCATTTCTCCCTCGATGCCCGATCTTTCCGGCCCCAACTCTCCCGCCCTGGGATTCCTGCTCGCGCTGGCGATCGGATTCCTGGTGGGCCGCACCCGCGAGCCCCGACCCGACGGTCCGCCGCGACCCGGATTGCGCGATTTCCTGATAATCGCGCTGCTCGGCGCGATCGCCGGCCACATCGGCAACGCTGCAATCGCCATCGCCTTGTTCGCCGGCACGATCGGCGCGGTGCTCGTGATGCGCGCGCATCATCCGAAGCGCAACGGCATCACGACCGAGCTTGCTGCAGTGGCGACCTTCGCGCTGGCCGGACTGTGCCTCACGCCGGACCGTCAATTCGGCGCCGGCCTCGGAATCGTGCTGGCAGCGATTCTTGCCGAGCGCGACGAGCTCCGCCGTTTCGTGCGCGACGCGATCTCCGACCGCGAATATATCGACACCCTGAGTTTTCTCGGGCTCATTTTTATTATCTACCCGCTGCTGCCAGCCGGCAGCTACGGACCGTTCAATTTTTTCAAGCCGCGCGAGATCTGGCTGTTCGTAATCCTCGTCTCGGGGGTCTCGTACGTCGGCTATTTCCTGACGAAGTTTGCCGGCAATGAGCGCGGCGCATTACTCACTGCAATACTCGGTGCGATAGCTTCGACGACTGCCTACACGACCGCGATCTCGGAAGCAGTCAAGGAAGCTCCCGGGTCAGCGGTTTCGGCGGCGCGCTATTCGATAATAGCCAATTCAATACTATTTCCGCGCACGCTGCTGATAGTAGCTATAGTCAGTCCGATACTCGCACTGGCGGCGCTGCCGGCTTTCGCCGCGATGATGATAGCGGGGCTGGTGGCAGCCCTGGTCCTGGCGCCTGCTACATTGAAAAAATCAGCCGTCGCCGCTTCGACCTTCCGCAACCCATTTTCGATTCGCCCCGCGCTCGAGTTCGGTGTCGTTTTCACGCTGGTGCTGTTGATCACGCGCCTGGCCAAGCATTATGCGGGCTACGGCGGCCAGATGCTCGTTTCGGCAGTCAGTGGGCTGGTGGACGTCACTGCGATCTCGGTGACGCTCGCGTCGTTCGTCCGGTCCGGCACCAGCGCCGCGCGCGACGCGGTGATTGGCCTGACGCTGGCGCATGCGGTCAACGCGATCTTCAAGTCGGCAGTCGCACGGACCAGCCGTCAGCCGGCATTCTATCTGCGCCTGATGGCGGGGTTCGCGATCATGTTCGCGGCCGGCGCAGTGGCAATAGTCATTGTCGATCCAGACCGCGTAACCGAACTAGTAAGTCATCTGCAGATGAACTGACTATCGAACATATCAACGGGAGAATACGCGATGCATGAAATCAAATCTTTCAACGTATGGCAGACGTCAAAAGTACTGGCAGTGTTGTACGCAATCTCGGGATGGATCGAAGGGATATTTCTCGCACTGGCGGCGCTAAGGCACGGCCATCCGTTCCGCGCGATATTTTGCATCGTCATCCTGCCGATAATATTCGGCGTGCTGGGATTTCTCTTTACCGCCTTCTCGTGCTGGCTCTACAACCAGGTAGCCGAGCAGCTCGGCGGCATCGCATTCGAGTTGAAACCGCGCACCGATAATTGAGGCTGATGAATCGCCTCCTCCGCCATGGGAGGAGGCCGACGCTCGTCTTCGAGCGGCGGGTGGAGGACCAAATTTTCCACGAATCCGAATGTGCGGCGCTAAAGAAAATCGCCGCACAAATGTCCTCCACCCTAACCCTCCCCCACGAACGGGGGAGGGAACAGGACGGACGGCAGAGATAGGATTTCAATCGTCGTCGTCGCGTAGCTTTGACAGCACCGATAGGTCCTCGAGCGTGGTGGTGTCACCCAACGTCTCGTCGCCTGCTGCTATCTGCCGCAGCAGCCGCCGCATTATTTTGCCGCTGCGCGTTTTCGGCAGCGCGTCGGTGAATCTGATGTCGTCGGGACGTGCCAGCGCGCCGATCTCCTTAACGACATGCGCTCGCAGCTCGTTGCGCAGCTTGTCGTCGCCCTTGCGCCCCGCTTCGAGCGTGACGAATGCGACCACGGCCTGCCCCTTCATGTCGTCGGGACGCCCGACGCATGCAGCTTCGGCGACGGTCGCATGGGAAACCAGCGCGCTTTCGATTTCCATCGTGCCGAGCCGATGGCCCGACACATTAATCACGTCGTCCACGCGGCCCATGATCCAGATGTAGCCGTCCTGATCGCGACGCGCGCCGTCGCCGGTGAAATAGACGCCGTCGATCTGGGCGAAGTAACTGCTCTTGTAGCGGTCGGGATCGCGATAGATCGTCCGCAGCATCCCCGGCCACGGCTTGCGAACGATCAGCAGACCGCCCTGGTTGGCGCCGACGCTCTTGCCGTCGGGCGTCACGACGTCGGCCGCGATTCCGGGCAGCGGCAGCGTCGCCGACCCAGGCTTGGCCGCGATCACGCCGGGCACCGGGCTGATCATGATTCCGCCGGTCTCGGTCTGCCACCACGTATCGACGATCGGGCATCGCTCGCCGCCGATAACCTTGCGATACCACATCCAAGCTTCCGGATTGATCGGCTCGCCGACCGAACCGAGCAGTCTCAGGCTCGACAGGTCATGCTTCGTGACCCACTGGTCGCCCCATTTGATGAAGGTGCGAATCGCGGTCGGCGCCGTGTAGAAGATGCTGACCTTGTACTTCTCGATCACGTCCCAGAAGCGATCGTTCTCGGGAAAATTCGGCGCGCCTTCGTACATCACCACCGTCGCGCCTGCCGCCAGCGGTCCGTACACGGTGTAACTGTGGCCGGTGATCCATCCGATATCCGCGGTGCACCAGTAGATGTCGTCGTCCTTCATATCGAACACCCACCGCATCGTCATCAGCACATGCGTCAGGTAGCCGCCGGTCGCATGCACGACGCCCTTGGGCTTGCCGGTCGTGCCGCTGGTGTAGAGGGTGAACAGCGGATGCTCGGCGTCGAGCTGCGCGGCCTCGCATTTCGAGCTCTGCGCGGGAACCAGCTCGTCCCACCAGATATCGCGACCCTTGCGCATCTCGACCTTATTGCCGACGCGCTTGAGCACGATCACTTTCTCGATCGTCGGGCACTTCTTCAGCGCCTCATCGACGTTGTGCTTGAGCTCGACGACCTGCCCGCGGCGCCATCCGCCGTCCGCGGTGATACAGACCTTCGCCTCGGCGTCGTTGATCCGATCGGCGAGCGCCTCCGACGAGAAGCCGCCGAAGACCACCGAATGAATCGCGCCGATTCGCGCGCACGCGAGCATCGCGATCGCCGCCTCCGGCACCAGCGGCATGTAGATAGCAACGCGGTCGCCGTCCTTCACGCCGAGGCTTTTGAGCGCGTTGGCGCATCGGCCAACTTCGTCGGCGAGCATCTGGTAGGTCAGCACGCGCGAGTCGCCGGGCTCACCCTCGAAAATCAGCGCGGCCTTGTTGCGGCGCGGTCCGTCGAGATGGCGGTCGAGACAATTGTACGACGCGTTGATGCTGCCGCCGACGAACCATTTGGCGTTCGGGAAATTCCATTCGAGAGTTTTGTCGAACGGCTTGAACCAATGCAGGTTGCGCGCGCATTCGGCCCAGAATGCGTCCGGGTCGTCGTCGGCGCGTTTGCGCAGCGCGTTGTACTCGTCGAGATTTTTGACCCACGCGCGCGCGCTGAAGTCGGCGGGCGGCGGGAACTTGCGGGATTCGGTCAGGGTCGAATCAATATGAGTCGCATCGGTCGAAGCCATCGGCCTGCACCTGTCGCTGGGATTTCGCGAGCTTGCTTGCTACACGCGGCCACGAGCTTCGCGCGTTTTCAGACTTAGGTACAGGGTCGCGGCGTCGCCATTTTCGCGCCGATTCGAATTGATCCCGCGCAGCCGCTCGAGCAGTTCGTTTTCGACGTTCGCCGAATGCTCGCTCGCGAGCTCGACCGCGCGCGCCGCCCATCTGAGCGCAACGCGCCCCTCGAGCCCGCCGAAATCGTCGAAGAACCACGCGCAGCTCGTCAGCGCCGCCTGCCCCGCGCGCACCATCTCGAACATCCGCAGAAGGCTCTCGCGATTATTCTCGTCGGTCACGCCGAAGCGTCTGAAGATCTCGTCATGGACGGCGGGATTGGGATCGATCAGTAAACGGATCGCGCTGCGCAAAATCCCGCCAGGGTCCTTCACCAGCGCCGGCGCGAAACGGTCATAGGTCGCTTCGGCATGATACTTCACGAAATCCATCGCCGCGCGAAACGGCGCGCGCCATTCCTGGGAGGTATTGCCGTCGTTGCGGCATCCGCAATTCGAGCGCCATCGCTCGACTCCATGCGGACAGCTCCACGATGTGGCCGAGCTGATCTCGAACGACCCGACGGCAGGATGCGTTGCCAGGTAGTCCTCGCAGTTCGTCACGACCATGTCGTCGCGCCGCTCCAGCGCGATCAGCGTGCGCGCCAGTTCGGCGGCCCCGTGTTTATTATGATGCCCAAAAGTCTCGCCGTCGGTCGCAATCATCAGCGCCGCGCCCGGTTCGAGGTTGAGCGCGGTCTCCGCAATCCAATCGGCCAGCCGCGCGCCATCAGCCAGCCCGTCGCGGAAAGAGACGGTGCCGGAGAGTTCGCGGTCGAAGCGGAAAATCGCCAGGCTCAAATCGCCGCTGCGCCATTGAAACGGCCCAGCGCCTCGCGACTCGGCGCCCGGCCCGCGAAAATTTCCCTGGTCGGCCGCGAGAATCACGAACTGGATTCCTGCCGCCGCGACCGACGCAAGGGTATCGTCGTCAGCGGCGCACTCGGGCAGCCACATCCCGGCCGGCTTGCGCCCATACCGGAAAACGAAATCCTCGATACCCCACGCAATCTGCAGCTCGCGGTCGCGCGGCGGCAGAAGCGGCAGAATCGAATGGCTGTACGACTGAGCGATCGCGTTGCCATGGCCGCCGTGTTTGGCGGCCGACAGCGCGTCGCCACGGGTCATCGCGCGGTACGCGGTCTTGCCATGTGTTTGCAACCATCCGGCCAGCGTCGGCCCGACGTCAAAGCTGAGCGATTCGTAATTGTTGCGAACATGAACGACGGGGCCTTCCATCGTGTGCGCATGAGCATTGGCCGTGTAGCATTCGCTGAGAATCCGCTCGTTCCAGTTTTGAAACGGCGCGGCGCCATGCTCAGGGCTGATCAGACCGGTCCAGGGGCTCTCACGCGGAGGCTGATAAAAGTGCCCGTGAATTATAATGTGCCTGGGTTCACCCATCACGACTATTGTTGCGCCTCCGGGCCGGGTTCCGAAAGCCCACCCGCCCATCCAGCAGTCGAGCTAATTCGTGTTCTTTGCCGGATTCTACTTAACTTATCAAGCAGAAACGGGAAATCTCGTGCTAACTGTCCACAATCCTTCAACAATTCCATGCACAGAAGGGTTCCGAAGGGATGAATCCTAACCTCTCCTTGTCCGAGGACAGGTCGGCGTAAACCGCTTGAAAAGCGGTGTCGCCGGGAGAGGTGCGACGCCCGACGACGCATCGACGCCGACTCGGTCTAACCCCAACGCAAGACACTGAAGGCCGCCGCGAGGCAGCAGCACCACTTTCTGATTCGGTGCAAAAGGCACAGCGAGCTCAGTTGCTTCGGCGGGCGTTGCACCTCTCCCGGCGCCACCTGCGGTTGGCGCCGACCTCCCCTCGGACAAGGGGAGGTTAGGAAGTCGGAAACCCCCTCCGCGCTACGCGCAGGCGGCGCGGAAGCTGCCTTTGATTGCCGGCTCGCCCTTTTGATTGAGCACTACCAGGTCGCCTTCGATCTGCTTCTCGCCGTCTTTCTCGACCTTGTTGGTGACTTTGCCCGTGCACGTGACTACGTCGCCCGGCCACACGCGCGTGGCGAAGCGCACCTGGAAGCGGCGCACGTTGCCGATTCCGACGTAGTCGGTCACGGCTTTCGACAGCAGCCCGGCGGTGAACATCCCCTGCGCGAACACGGTCGGGATTCCGGCCGCCTCGACGAAGGTCTGATCGTAATGCAGCGGGACGAAGTCGCCCGAGGCGCCGGCGTAGCGCACGAAATCCGGACGGGTGACGCCTTTGATCTCGATTTTCGGAATTTCGTCGCCGACTTTTACTGAATCGAATTTTATTTTTGCCATTTCAATTTCTCCGGCTGAGTTATGCTTTGACGGCTTGCCCGGTCTCAATCAGCGTCGAGCGTGAGACCGCGACTTTCTCGCCTTTCTGGTTTTTGTATTCGGTTTCCGTGATCACCAGGGTCATCTTGCCGCCGCGGCCGCCTTCCTTCTCGAGCACGTCAGCCACCTTGGTCACGCCGGTCAGCGTGTCGCCGACGAAGATCGGCTTGAAGAACTCGAATTCCTGCTCGCCATGCAGGATACGGCGCATGTCGAAGCCGCCGAAGCCGGGACTCGAACTCTCGTCGGTCCAGAACGCGCTGGTCTGCAGAAACGTGACTGGCACGGGCACTCCGCCGACTTCTTTCTTCGCCAGTTCCTGGTCGAAGTAGAGCGGATTAGGATCTTTGATCGCGCGGGCGAACTCGCGCACCTTGCTCCAATCTACGTGCATCGTGAATGGTTTGCCGGTTTTTCCGACGGCGCTCTTATCAGCCATTTGAATGAACCTCTCTCGACGTGGTCGAAGATTTATTTACTGTTGCTCGACCGGTTTGTCCACTTACTCGGCGAACAGACGACCGCCTTCGCCGCCGTCGATTATCAGCAACGAGCCGGTGATATAGCTGGCCGCTTCCGACGCGAGGAAGAGGCATGGATAGGCGATTTCCTCGACGCGGCCGAAACGCTGCAGCGCGCGTGATCGCGCCACCATCTCCTTGACCTTCGGATTGGGCCATACGCGCGGCGCCGCACCTTCGGTGTCGATCGGGCCGGGCGCGATACAGTTGACGCGGATGCCCTTCGAGCCCCATTCTCCCGCCTGCGAAACCGTCAGGTTGATTACGCCCGCCTTCGAAGCGCCGTACGGCAGCATCGTGGTCGATCCATGCACGCCCGCGGTCGAGGAGATATTAATGATCGAGCCGGGACTCTTCTGCTCCATGAACTGGCGCGCCGCCGACTTCGAGCAGAAGAACACGCCGTCGAGGTTGATACCGACCACCGCGCGCCATCCGTTGGCTGAGAGATTGAGCGACGGCGTCGTGATGCTCGCGCCGTGATTGTTGATCAGCACGTCGATCCGGCCGAAATGCTTGACCGCCTCGGCGACCATCTTGTCGCATTGCTCCGGGTCGCGGACGTCGACCAGCGCCAGCTCGCATTTGCCGCCGGCCTTGCGGATTTCATCGCGCACGCGCTCGAGGTTCTCGACCTTGCGGCTCGCGACAACGACCGGCGCTCCGCGCTCAGCGAATTCCTTGGCGATCGACTCGCCAATCCCGGTACCGCCGCCGGTGACGATCGTAACTTTGCCTTCTACACTGAATGGATTCTTCAAAATGGAAAACTTCCTCCAAAGGGACTCGATGAGATTTATCGCACTGTTACGATGAGTTGGCGAGAGCCGCGGAGGAAGGGAACAGGAACTTAATCTGCGCAGTGCCGAAATGCGCAATGGCGGGCACGGCGGCCCGCCCCACTAGGAATCAGGATTCCGAACCTCCGGCAGGGTTACCCCTGGACCCAGTGAAGAAGAAGATTCCGAGTGGGGCGGGCCGCCGTGCCCGCCATTCCGCAGATGCTCAGAACGCGGGCGCGGCTGCCTGCCTGCTTCTCCGACGCCCCTGGCTTAGATGCTTGGTGCGCGGCGTGATCTTCAGCCGTAGATGAGGCGTGGTGGTGCGGGTCTCGACGTTGCGCCGAAGTTCATGCTTCCACGTCAGCATGCGGCGCCGCAGCATGCTCGAGTTGATTCCCAGCGCGTCGCATACGGTATCGAAGCTGAAAGCGTGGCGGCATTTCGCGCTGGCCGTGATCCATCGCTCGGCATCGATGAACAGCAGGCGCTTGCGCGTGTTTCGCGACAGCACACCCTGCTGGTAAACGTTGAGCGCGTCGGCCAGCAGCGCGAGCATCAGGCGCTGTTCGCCGGTCAGGCGATGCCCGCCCGAGACGTCGTAATATTGACAGGGAAGAATTTGATTGAGGCCGACGAAACGCTCGACCGCGATATCCGAACTCAACTGAAATCCGTCAGACATTTGCCAAATCCGTCTTCTTAACCATCGAGTTGCGCCGTTGGTTCCCGACCGGCCCGCAGATACGCGCCGGCCATCCATAGATACGTACCGGTGAGGTGCGCGGATTATTCCAGGCGTTAGTCGAGCGGATTAGGAAAGACGATTCAGCGTTTCAGTTTCGCTTCAGGTGGATAGCTGATGAACGAGCTCTATCAGCGCCGGATCCAATGGGCGGCGTTTGTTCGCAACTTCGGCCAGCGGCACGCGGACGATCACGCCACGCTCCTCGCCTATTAGCGAAGGCCCCGCGCCGTCGAGGATAGCCTTGACCGCACCGGCGCCCATCCTGCTCGCCAGCAGCCGATCGCGCGCGGTCGGCGCGCCGCCGCGTTGAACATGGCCGAGTACTACCACCCGCGCCTGCATCCCGAGCCGTGCGGTTAGGGCCTCGGCGACCGGGAGGACGCCTCCCGTGCGCGGTCCCTCGGAAACGACCACGATGGTCGAGCGTTTGCCGCGGCGATGGCTGTCCTCGATACGATCGCAGATGTCGTCGAGGCTGAACGGCAGCTCCGGCACGATGACGGCCTCGGCACCGCCGCCAAGCGCGACCGCGATTGCGATAAAACCCGAGTCGCGGCCCATCACCTCGACGCAAAAGACGCGCTCGTAGGCGAACGCCGTGTCGCGGATGCGGTCGATAGCCTCGAGCGCGGTGTTGACGGCGGTATCGAAGCCGATCGAGTTGTCGGTACCGGGGATGTCGTTGTCGATCGACGCGGGGATGACGAAAATCGGGATTCCGGTCTCGGCGGCAAAAATCGTCGCCCCGGTCATCGAGCCTTCGCCGCCTACTACTATCAGCGCCTCGATCAGATGACGCCGCAGGTTGCGAGCCGCGAGGCCGCGCGCGGCCGGCGTGCGGAACTCGGGCGATCGCGAGGTTTCCAGGAAGGTGCCGCCGCGCTGGATCATGTTGGCGACCGAGCGGCCGTCGAGCGGCTCGGCGAGGTCGCGGATAAGGCCCTCGTAGCCGCGCCTGAAGCCTATCACCTCGACGCCGGCGACCGCCGCGCTGCGGACCACGGCGCGAATGGCGGCGTTCATCCCCGGAGCGTCGCCGCCCGCGGTGAGAATCGCGATTCGATGGACCCGCTTGTGAGGCGCGCCGTTGGTTTCGTTGTCACCGTTCATGGAGATGAGGAGCGAACGCGCGCCGCCCCTTTAACGAGAGTAACGAGCGGACCGAGCAGAACCAAACGATGCGAGTTACCTGTTGCGTTCCGAGAGTCGCCAACGAATCCGTTACCCTAGAAACGATCGCAGCTTCTGCTATTTTAATTGCCGTCGGGGTGTGGCGCAGACTGGTAGCGCACACGCTTGGGGTGCGTGTGGTCGCCGGTTCAAATCCGGCCACCCCGACCATTCACAATCTCCCGCTCTATCAAGGGCTTGGCGCGATTCTCAATTCATGACCGGATTCAATTCACCGGCCGGCGCCTGCGTTGGAAGTTGACGCGCACGCGTGATAGCAAAAATCTGGAGACCGGCTAGTTCATTGCGGTTCAGATGGGAAATGAAAATGAGAAATAAGAATTCGGAAATAAGCGCAGTTAGTCGCCGCGATACGAAGAGGTTCGGTTTTTGCGCTCGCGCGTTGCTGCTCTCGGCTGGCGCATTCGCCATTATCCTGGCGCAGACCGCAAACGTAAATGCCGGCAAGAAGGCTGACGGCCGCCCGCTATGGGTCCCGAACGCAGCAGGCGACACGATTGTCGAATTCACCACGGCTCAGCGCGCTGCCAGTGGCTCGCCAGCTCCGGAGGCCACCATCGACAGCGCCGCTCTCGAATTCCCGACGTCCGTGGTATTCGATCCGTCGGGCAACATGTGGGTTGCAAACGCGGGAGCGTCGGACATCATAGAATTTACGGCTGCGCAGCTCGTGGATCTTGGAGCAACCCCCAATCCGGCGCCTGCTGTCACCGTCACAACGTCGGGTCTTGAAGACCCGCTGGCCGATTTCGACAAGTCAGGAAACCTGTGGGTCACTGACCACGACACCGAAGAAATTTTTGAGTTTTCGAAAAAGCAATTGAAAACCGGAGGCGACATCACCCCTAAGGTCACGATCTTATCGTCCGATCTGGACGGCGCTCGAAATATTGCGTTCGACCACAAAGGCAACCTCTGGATTTCCAATGATGAAAGCAATCAGATCGTGGAGTTCGCCAAAAAAGGTCTCGCCAAGGGCGGCACTCTGACGCCCGCCGTGATCATCTCGGATGACGGATCGGAAAGTCTCGATGATTGCGACGGTATCGCGTTCGACAGCGATCACAATCTTTGGGTCGCGAATTCAGACAACAACACCATAGTCGAGTTTGCGCCCTCCTCACTTAAAACGACTGGCAGCTCTACCCCGGCAGTAACCATAGGAGCAACTGATGGGAGCCTCAGCGGACCGGTTGGTATCGGCTTCGATGCGAAGGGGAACTTGTGGGTCGCAAACTTCAAAGGCGATACCGTCGTCGAGTTTTTGCGCTCGCAGATAATGTCGAGTGGCTCTCCGACCCCAACCGTCACCATCTCAGGCACTTCGGACAGTCTTGATGGTCCCGAGCAATTTTCCTTCGGCTTTTAAAAGCGGGCACCAGTTCAGAATTTCAATAACGACTGTCAGAAATAGCGGCCTGAACCCCGATTCCGGCGCATCCTGACGGCGACATCTCGTCTCGAAGCCCTAAATGCGTACCGGGGGGTTCTTGGTGCGTTTCAAGGCGTTTTCGCGTCCAATCAGAAGCCGAAGCTTCTTGCTCCGAGCTATGACGGCCCTGTTCGCGCTCTTGATCTTGTTCGCCGACGGCATGACCGCGGTATATGCGCAGACTGCCGGCGACAGCGGCTTCCCCGATAAGAGCAAATCGAAAGTCAAAGCACTTACAGCATCGCCCAAGAAACTGAGCTTTGGCGACCTGCCGCCTCTGGAAGCTAGTTCGGCCCAGACCGTAACGATTCACAATCCGAATTCCACTGCGATCGAGATCAACTCGATCACGTCGTCGAACTCCGAGTTCGTTCCCTCGGTCAGCTGCGTCGGCGGCTTGGCGGCGGACAGCAATTGCGACATCACTGTGGTCTTCACGGCGTCATCCGACGGCAAGAAATCAGCCAAGCTCGAAATCTCGAATGCCGCGAGCCAAAAAGCGCTGACTGTCAGCATGTCTGGCAAGGGCAAGGGCACTCCGGTGCCGAGCCCGACCGCGACCGCAACGCCAAGCGCGACTGCAACGCCGACGATTTCGGCTACTCCGACGACGACGCCTACGGGCGGCACGCCCACCGCGACACCGACAGCCACCAGGACGGCTACTGCGACTGCGACCACGACCGCATCGAATACGTCGACCGCAACGCCCACGCCCACGGCTACGCGCGCTACTCCAACCGCGACCAGGACTGCAACTGGCACGTCCACCACGACGCCGACCGCGAC
>JBEKLS010000009.1:0-50834 GCA_050010075.1 Binatus sp. (SeqCode)
TGGAAACAATCCATGAACGCGAGCATCGCCGCCTGCTGCGTCATCATGTTGCCGACCATGCCGTATGCCTGATGGATCGCATCCGGTGTGGTCGCTCCGCGGGTCACAAGGAAATGACTCGAGTTCCTGACGAACTGCTGCACGCTCGCGTCGGCAGAAGTGAGATTGCTCACCAGCACACTCTGATGATACTGCGTGCGCCGCTCGAGCATCGTGGTGACGAACGCGATACCGAAGCTGGCGCCCCAGTTGCGGCATAGGTTGGTCAGACTCGATCCCTTGTTGTTCTTGTTCCGGGGCAGGTACGAGTAGGCGACCTGGGTCACCGGAACGAACATGAAGGCGTAGCCGAAGCCCTGACAGGCGCGCGCCAGCGCGAAGTGGAAATAGTCAGTCGCGGGCGTCATCCCGCTGTAATAGAAAAGTGAGAGCGCGGCGATAGTGAAGCTGAAGGCGAGCATGCGTTTCGCGCCGAGTCGCGGGAGGATGCGCACGACGAACGGCGCCATCAACGTGACAACCGCGGCGCCCGGTCCGAGCGCGAGGCCCGCGTCGGTGGCCGTATATCCGAACAGCGTCTGCAACATCTCGGGAATCAGCACGGTGCTGCCGAAGAGCCCGAAGGCGAAGAGGAAGTAGTAGACGTTGGCGATCGCGAAGTTGCGCTCGCGCAGCAGGGTCAGCTCGACGACCGGATCGTCGTGGCGCCACTCCCACCAGATCGCGATCGCAATCGCGACGACGGCAATCGCGAGGAAGGTGGCGATGAAGTGGCTTTCGAGCCAGTCGTCGCGCTCGCCGCGATCGAGCACTACTTCGAGGCAGGCGAAGCCGACTGCGATCAGGGTGATCCCGACGTAGTCAATTCGAAGCCGGCCGCTGCGCCGCGCTTGCTTGCGTTCCTCGGTGAATTCGACCGGGTCGTGCACCAGCCGGCTCGAAAGCAGCAGCGACAGGATTCCGATCGGAACGTTGATGAAGAAAACCCATCGCCACGAGAAGTTGTCGGTAATCCATCCGCCGAGCGGCGGACCGATCGCCGGCGCCGTGACCATCGCCATGCTGTAGAGCGCGAAGGCGCCGCTGAGTTTTTCCTTGGGGAAGGTATCGACCAGGATCGCTTGCTCGACCGGGGCGAGGCCGCCGCCGCCGATTCCCAGCATCACGCGAAACGCGATCAGCATCGCCAGGCTGGGTGCGACGCCGCATAGAAAGGAACTTGCGGTGAATAGCGCGACGCACATCATGTAGTAGCGCTTGCGGCCGAAGACGCGGCTAAGCCACGCGCTCATCGGCAGGATGATCGCATTGGCGACCAGATAGCTGGTCAGCACCCAGGTGCTTTCGTCGTAGCTGGTGCCGAGGCCGCCAGCGATATGCGGCAGCGAGACGTTCGAGATGCTGGTGTCGAGCAACTCCATGAACGTCGCCATCGTAACTACAAGCGCGATCGCCCACGGATTGTGCGCCGAGCTTTCGGCGGGCGCCTCGGCGGTCGCAACTATCCGCGGTGCGGCTATCGCAGCCATACTTTGGGCTCCACTGACATTCCGGGATGCAGCAGGTGATCGGGATCCTGTCCCGGGTCGAACTCGATTCGCACCGGCAGGCGCTGCACCACCTTTACGTAGTTGCCCGTCGCGTTTTCGGCCGGCAGCAGGCTGAAGCGATCGCCGCTCGCACCCGGCAGGTTGCGGACGTAACCGTGGTAGTCGCGGCCGAAGGTATCAACGTGAACGCTGACTCGCTCGCCTCGATGCATCCGCGCGAGTTGCGTCTCCTTGAAGTCGGCGGTCACCCAGATCTCGTCGGTCTCGGTCACGAACATCAGCGTCTGTCCGGGTTCGATCCGAGAGCCGAGCTCGACGGTGCGCCGGCCGACGATGCCGTTGGCGGGTGCGTAGATTTTTGTGTAGCTGAGGTTGAGCCTGGCCTGATCCAATGAAGCTTGAGCGGCCTGCACGGCAGCTTCGGCCTGGCCAATCGTCCTTGCCGCGGCAGCTGCCGCCGCGCGATCCGAGCTTACTGCGGCCGCATCGACCTTGCCTGTCATTGCAATCTGATCGTTCGTCTCGCTCGCGATCACGCCCTGGTCGAGGAGTTCGCGATAGCGCTTAACGTCCATTTGCGCCTTGTTATTCGTGGCGACGGCGGCTGCGAGATTGGCGTCACTGAGGTCGTAGTTCTGCTGCGCCGCTTTCACGACCTGCTCAACCATGGCGAGATTGGCCGCGGCGTTCTCGACCGCGATCTGGTAGTCGCGCGGATCGATCTCGACCAGCAGTTCGCCCGCCTTGACCCGGTCGTTGTCCTCGGCGTGGACGCTGATGACGGTCCCGTTGATGCGCGAGCTCAGTGGATCGATATGGCCGTCGATTTGCGCGTCATCGGTGGATTCGAAAGATTGCAGATAGTTCCATGCGAAGGGGGAGACTGCTCCAACGGCTAGAGCAAGCAGCGCCAGCAATACAACTCGCTTGGTTATGCGACGGTGCCATGGACTTCCACCCGAAGTACCGGACGTTCGGCCAAGGCCGTCAGGCAATTCGATCCGGCGCTCGAGAACTTGGTCGGAATCTCTGCGCAGGGCTTCCAGTGGTTGGATCGAATCGGTCTGATCGTGCAAATTCTCGGAGCTCGCTCGCAAATCGCGACTGTTTTGGCCGTTCGCGAATTGCACTTCGCCGTTATTTCCAATGATGTCGTCCATTTTTCGGTCCTTCGCGCTTGTATATACAAGGTTCGGACCAAAAAAATGGTGGCATCCGGATTGCTCAAGTAGCTGAGGCGACAAACATGGAAGCGAAAGATTTCACGATTCAAAAGACGCCATGCAGCAGTCCGCTGCCCGAGCTTGAGGTTCCGATGATCAACACGATGGTGGCGTGCCTGGGAGCGGAACACACTAAGTTGAACGGTCTTGATATGCGATTGGCCTTCGCCGCCAGCAGGCTCGCCGGTGACCCCAGCGCAATCGCATCGAGTCAACAGGCCCAGCGAGTGTGGGACGAGATCCGGCAGGATCTATGGTCGCATCTGCAAATCGAAGACGGGCTGGTCTCGTGGGGCGAGGCGCATCATGCGATTCCGGATGCACTGCTCGAAACGATCAAGAACGAACGTCAGGAAATGCACAAGCTGATCGCAACACTGCACGAGCTGTCATTGGACGTAGATCGCAAGCTGACAGCAGGAGACCGCGGTGCCTTCGCGCAAACACTGCTGGCGTTAGCGCGGACGCTCGACTCGCACGTCGAGCGCTATGATGGTGGAGTGCTGCCCTCGATACTCCGGGCGCTCTTCCCCAGATAGCGTTCCGCTACCGCGCGGCAAGAGAGGCAAGCTCGCGGGCAAATTCATTTCGTCAGGCCCGACTAAGCGCTTAGTTTGCGAAGGGCGGATCTCAATTGGGTGATAGTGTCTGTGCCGAGGCGCCGACTGACTTCTGCTTGAGCCTTCTGCCAGGCTGGAAGGCATTTGCGAATCAACGCCTGACCCTTGTCGGTTACTTCGATCAGATGGCTCCGGCGATCCGCGTCCTGCACGAGCCGCAGCCAGCCTCTGGCGCACATGCGCTCGACGTTGCGGCTGAGCGTCGATTCATCCAACTGGAGATGCTTTGTCAGTTCCGCCGGCCGAGCCTGTTTTCGATTGGCGACCGAAACCAGCACGCTGAACTGGCTGGTCTTCAATCCGGCGTCTGCCAGAGCGCCGTCATAAATCGACGTGACCATGCGATTCAGCTTGCGGACGCAACCGCCGAGGCATACGCCTTCGACACTCTTGATATCCAGACTTTTAGCATCAAGCGCCATACTCATTGTATATGCATGAATTTACCGCTGGTCAACTATCTGGCATCCGCGCGACGAATCGGTTCTCCTTCCCGATGACATCGATTCGTATTACGGTAGGTCGACAACTGATGCATCCCGGAATTCACGCCAAGAGCAATCCTGACAAGGCCGCCTACATCATGGCGGCGACCGGCAGGGTTATCACCTATCGCGAGCTCGACGATGAGTCGAATCGCGCCGCTAACCTTTTTCGTTCGCTTGGACTCCGGCCGGGCGACACAGTCGCATTGTTTGCCGAGAATCATTACCGCTATCACCAGGTTCTCTGGGCGGCGCAGCGTTCCGGACTCTACTACACGGCGATCAGTTCACGCCTGACGGCGGAGGAAGTCGCCTACATTGTAAATGACTGCGGCGCGAGAGTTTTCATCACAACGCGCGCGATGGCCGACGTCGCAAGCCAGATGGACGCGGCTAAAATGATTCCGGGCAGCATCAAGCGCTACATGATGGACGGCGCAATCGCGACTTATCAATCGTGGGAGGATGCGGTCGGTTCGCAACCAACGACTCCGATTGCCGACGAGACCGAAGGCGCCGCGATGCTCTACTCGTCGGGTACAACAGGCAAGCCCAAGGGCGTGAAGCATCGGCTAAGCGGACAACCGTTTGGCGCGCCGAGTCCTATCGGCATGCTGCTGGCCGCGCTCTACCAGGCGTCTCCCGAGATGATCTACCTGTCGCCAGCGCCGCTTTATCATTCAGCGCCGCTGCAGTTCACGATGGCGGTGCATCGGATTGGTGGGACTGTGATCGTGATGGAGCACTTCGACGCGGAACAGTCGCTCGCGCTTATCGAGAAGTACCGGGTGACGCATGCGCAGATGGTGCCGACGATGTTCATCCGGTTGCTGAAGCTGCCGGAGCCTATTCGCGGCAAATACGATCATTCGAGCTTGAAGGTGGTCATCCACGCGGCCGCGCCGTGTCCGATCGCGATCAAGGAACAGATGATCGAATGGTGGGGGCCGAAAATTTACGAATACTATGCGGGGACCGAAGGCAACGGGTTTTGCGCGATCGACAGCGCGCAGTGGCTGCAGCACAAGGGTTCGGTTGGCAAGCCGCTGATGGGAAAGGTGCACATCGTTGGCGACGACGGAGTCGAGCTCGCCACTGGCGAGCCGGGGACGATCTTTTTCGAAGGCGGCGCGGTGTTCGAATACCACAACGATCCGGAAAAAACGAAAAGCTCGCGCAATGACAAGGGATGGTCGACGCTCGGCGATATCGGCTATCTCGATCGCGACGGCTACCTGTACCTGACCGATCGCAAGGCAAACATGATTATCAGCGGCGGCGTGAACATTTATCCGCAAGAGGCGGAGAACCTGCTCGCGACTCATCCGAAGGTCGAGGACGTCGCAGTGTTCGGCGTGCCCAACGAGGATTTCGGCGAGGAAGTCAAAGCCGTGGTGCAGCCGGTCGATATCAAGCAGGCCGGGCCGGCTCTCGAAGCGGAGTTGATCGATTTCTGCCGCGCGCACCTGTCCGCAATCAAGTGTCCGCGGACAATTGATTTCGATGCGGAGCTGCCGCGCCATCCGACGGGCAAGCTCTACAAGCGGCTAATCAAGGATCGCTACTGGATCGGACACTCGAAGCGAATCGCCGAGTAGGCGCGGTTCATTCACGGTTCTTGAGTTGCGGGCTGTCGCCGAGACCGTAGACCATTGCCGTCTTGGTGGTGCCGAGTTTGACCCACTCCGCGCAATCGAGCTGCACTCTTTTGTAGAATTCCTCGGAAAGCTCCATCGACTCCTTGCTTACTTCGTCGAGCCGATCGAACTTGCATTGGAAGGCAAATTCTCCGGACAGCGATTTTTCCAGCGCCCGGCTCCGCCATATCGCTATCGTAGTCTTGCCTTTGAAGTGGTGCCCGAAGTGGATGACACCCATGGTATTCTGCACTTCCTCGACCGCTACATTGTTGACCAGCATCATTTTGGTCTTGGGCCGGATATCGATCTTCTTGAGAGTGGTGAACGCGCGACTGATGTCCTCGATACCACGTTCCAGCTCTATGTTCGGCGTTGTGAGTACGCAACCGTGGGAATAGACGCTGCGCATTCCGCCGAGGCGATCGCGCTCGAGTAGCAACTCTTCCTTGAACTTTATCTCCTCGTGCCCGCCCAGTTGCGGATGCATATCAACTCCCGCGGCTGCCTTGAGGTCTGGTGCGCGGAACTTGAAGGTCAGCTCATGACCGGCGCGGGGCCATCCTTCGTCATAGTAAGTGCGCTTACGCAGAATGAAATGGTTGTTGTAGAGGTCGAATTCCGGAGTGTCGTAGAACAGCACCTCGCGGACCTGGCTGTCGAATGCATGCTTGTCCACATCGACCTTGATGTGGAGCTTCTTGAGAGTCTTGGTGGCGGCCTCCCAGAATTCGATGAAGCCATGCTTGCTGGTGAAGCGATCCGGTTGCAGCAGAATCTTGTACTCGCGGTAATGAACTACATCGGCCGCGAGGTGCTTGGTGTCCGGATGCTTGCTTATGTGTGTGTCCATGGATCGCATGGTACTCCAATCTATTCGTCGAAGCTGTGTGTCGCCAGCCCAGGCGCAAAGTTGTCGCGCGCCATCCCTTTAGTGTGTCGAATCGTAGTTCGCTGCCGCGCTTGTAGCAATTCGCACGAAGGGAGCCTTCAGGCTCCGCTCGATCCAAACTTCCAGATCAGATTGACGCCGATGAAGTTAAGATAGTTGGTCGAGTAATGTCCCTGCTGGGTGCCCGCCAACGGCCCTCGGCGAGCACTATACGGACCGGGACCTGCGTCCATGAACTCCCAGGCGACGCCAGCCTCAAGACGACTGCTGATTTTATACTGGAGGCCGGTGCCATATCGCAGTTGGCGGTCGAGCGGCAGTACCGGAACGCGGTTGGTCTTAGACACAGGCGAACTGTCGTACGCAAAGCCCGCCGACCATAGCCATTTTTCGGCGATCCAGAATTGCTGCCCTATCGCGATCTGACAGGTGTCCGAGAAATGCAGGTTGGCGGTTACAGTCCTTTGTTTCGCCGTCGAAATGCCGATGGGAAACTCTCCAAACGCCGACCAGTTCTGCCAGCCTACGTTACCCATCAAGCTGAAGCGTGGCGTGACCTCGTAGAGCGCGCTCATCATGACCTGTTGCGGCACTTCCATCGGGATGTTTATCTTAGCGCCGCCGATTCTCGTGCGAAGGCGCGAGAGAATCGGACCGAGACCCGTCAGATGCGGGCGAAAGCCAAACTTGTAGTCCTCCGGCGATTGATAGGTCACTCCTATGCGAAGCTTGGGAATAGGTTTGAGCAGTATCCCGGCGTTGCCACCAAATGCCTCGTCCCATGACTCGAACGAGAGGCCTCCATCCGGCACCCGCGGAAGAGCATTGTTTATCTTGGAATCAAACGTCAGGCGAGCGACTGCAAAGCTGAAGCCTGCCGCTACTGAAAGCCAATCATTTACCTCATAGGCGAGCGATGGGTTGACTTTGCCGGTGATGAGCGATTCGTCAGTCACATAGTAGCGGCCTACCCAGGTCTTACCGTAGTTGCCGCTAAGCCCGAAATCCGAGTCAACTGCCACTCCCAGCCGGAGCTTATCGGAGAGTTTGTAGACATAGAAAAACGCTCCGATAGGCGTGAATACGCCTGAATTGCCGCCGCCACCGCCGGAGGTTGTTGTTTCCGGCGCGACGTCGAAATTGGTGAAGGGCAGAAGCGCCCCCGATGCAGTCTGCAGTTCCGTGCTATCGAGTTGAGTCATCCCCGCAGGATTGGCAGCTGCCGTCGACGGGTCAGCAGCCATCGCGGTTCTTCCGGCACTGGCCGTGCCGAGATCAGGCGCCCCCGTTTCATACAACAAAATGCCAGAGGCTCGTGCGCAGCTGACGAAGGTCAGCAGGACGACCGTCGTAAGAAAGATCGTCTCGAGCAGTTTGCGTTTCATCTCGTCATCAGTACCTTGCCGGTAGTGCTGTCGATATTGAACAGCCAGAAGGCGGTCACGTCCTCTTCGAGAATCATCGCGACCATACCTACCCCCGGTGCAAAAAAGTTGTAGCCGGTGTTCTGGGTATGCGCTGGGCCAACTTTGCCTTCGCATTGCACGCGGAACAGGATCGACGGGAACGTGCCGGCCGGCACCGTCACCTGGTAGGTACCGAGATAGGTATAGGTGCCATTTATCGTTCCCGAGTATCTCTCGTCGCTGGGGTCGTCGAGATAGTTGACCTTAACTTGCTGCGTATAGGTCCTTGATTCACCGGGTTGCATGCCCTTCGGTATGAACGGATTGGCAGGCGTAGTTACGACTACCACACCTTCGCCAGAATCAGTGAGAGCAGCCATTATGATGTCGCCCTCGGGAGTCTCACGCATGAAGCCGTTAAGGCTAGGTGTCATCTGAAAGCGCCAGGCTTGCTTTCCGCCCGGGCGCCTGGCCTTCACCAATCCAAGGGTCTGAATGTTCCCGGCGTGCGGACCAGCGGTGACCTGGTACTGCTGCGACCTGTCTCGAAGCGGGAAGTAAATGTGAGGGTCCGTAATCGGCAGGCTCGGTAGGGGAGCGCCGACCACGTTTGGTCCAAGCTGGGCGGTGATATTCTGTTGATCGGCGGGCGGCAGAGGCAGCACTACACCTTGTGCTCGCGCGATACCTGAAACCAGCAGCAGGAAGCCCAGTGTCATACTCACAAACCGTTTCATCAGATCCATTCCTCCATCTCGCACGGTCCGGCGTACTAGTTACTTCGAGCGATGGGACCCGGTCTTTTAGCTGGCCCTGAGCTTAGCTCTGCGGGGATTTCCCTTGCAGCGCCAACAGCCGATTTGGAATCCTCTGCGCCCAGTAGTCCATCGCGTTCTGCGCATCTCCCCACTGGAACGAAGCCGCACTCTTGAGACCCATGCCGCCCGCGCGCTGATCGACGGCCTCGGCCAGTAGCGCGCCGGTGACAGAATCGGTCAGCTTCATTTCGGCCTCTGCCGATCCGACAAAAGCATAGCTGTCAGTCGCCATCGACTGCGCGAGGTTGAGCACGCGGGCTTGCGGCACGATAACCGAAATTGTGCGGAGTCCCGGCACCGCAGTCGTCGCGTCCATCAGTGCTACGCGCAAGGTCATAACACCCGGACCGGGTTGATCGACGAGGGTAAAACTCTTGGATAGGTTGGTTTGCAGCTGATTGTAGAAGTATTCGGTCAACGTTGCCTGGTCTGCGGTCGACACTTTCGAATCGGCGGCGGCCCAGAACTCAACCGGCATCAGCTGTATCTTGGTATAGGTCGCCCATTGCGCATTGGGATTTACCCAGACGAGAGCAGCTCCACCTTCAGGCCCGGCAGCCAGCTTGGACGCATCAGGACCGAGAAATCCGGTGACCGCAGACGGCAATGGCCCGCCTGATTCTACTGCCTGTGCGGCGGCCGGTGCGCTCGCGACCGTGGTCGAGCATCCAGAATCCAGCAGCAATGCAGCGAGACCTATCGCGACAACGCCGCCCCCTATTATCTTGCGCAAACTGTTAGTCATCGTCCTCTCCTTGATTGTATGTGTTCCTCGATAGCTCTATTGAAGGGCGCCTTCACGCACCGACCAGCCATTCGCAGTTAGTTGTTGCTGAGCCAGCGGCGTCATCTTGCCGGTTATCCAGAGCACACGGTTCTGCATAGCCATCAACTGAGGATCAGTGGCAAAGCCCGCTATGCGTTGCGTCCACGACAGGTAGTCAACCGGAGCTGGCACTATCGTCGTGCCATTCTGGTCGTGCCCTATCAACAAGCCGGGAGCCTGAATCCCGGTGATAGGACTCTTCTGTTGACTCCATTGTCCAAGCATCTTGAGCGACGTGACCAAAAAGCGCGCCTGGTATTCCGTCATCACGTTGGCCAAAGCTGCTGCCGCCGCGCGACGTCCGGGAATATCGCCCAGGGCATCCAGGGCTTTCACCGCGGATACCTGCAGGCTCAATGGGATCGCACTGTTGTGAGTGAAGGCCGCAATATCTTCCGGCGAGAGTCCCAGGTCTTTCAGCTTCGTCTCAACGAGGATGATGAGGTCTGCCTTAGGTGTCTGGTAGACGAGATCGTCGGTGAACTCGACGCTGGAGATGATTATCGAGCCCGGAACCGCCATCATCGCCGTATCCACCGTCATGCGGGCCGAGAACATGACCCACGCGGTCTTGTTCAACTCCTTAGTCAGTATAGGATCGGAAGTGTAGGGATCGACGTGTAACTTTCTCGCCAGATCGCGACGAACCTGGTCGTAGCCCAGTGCGTTGATCGTAGCGTTGGCAGTCTCGCCGGCGGCTTCGCCACTTCCGGGAGAACTCGTCGCCGACGAATAGATTTGTCCCGCGCCCGCGCCCACACGCTCAAATAAATCCCCGACTCCGCCTGGCAGTCCGGTCACCGTGTCCATCGGATGGATCACCATGTTTGCGGCGGCCGTGACCGGGCGAACTGCACTCGTGGCCAGCTCCTTCGCGAACACTCCGGTCTCGCTCAGGTTCTCCAACGTTGCGATCGCCGGAATTTCCGACAGGCGTATATTCAGCATGTCGAGGCTTTCGACGTAGTAAGTGCCGGCGTTGGCTTTGAAGACGGACTCGTCGGCGACGATAGTGTATTGGCCCATCGCACCGTTAGTCGGCACCTGCGGCTGGACGGAAAATCCCGGTCCCGAGAGCGCGCTCTCCGGCAGAAGGTCGGTGATGTTGATCACCGGCGGTTCTTCGTACTGCCCGCCCGCCGCCGCCGGTGTCGCCGGCTGCACGGCCGCCATTGGCGGAGGCGGCGCCTGCTCGGCCTGCACTTGAGCGGCTGGAGCTGGTTCGGGTGCGGATGCCTGGGAGCATGCGGTCAGCAAAGTACCTGCGAGCAAAACGGACAGCAAGCTCGCCGCACGATTCACACTTCTCGAGTTGAACTTCATTTTCTCCTTGAAACGTTGCTTCGCATTCGCGAATTCCGGGTTCGCATCTGCGCATCTTGGCAGCACGGAGTCTGCCCTTTGCTGGCTCGCATAACAATCATCGATTTCTCCGTGGCGCGATATTGTACCTTGGTACAATGGCCGGACAAGTGCGGCAAGGTGCACACTGTGCTTGCGTTCGATGATTCATAGCTCTCGCGCAGCCGGTATGGTTAGTTGTGGAATAAATCGACAGTCACAATAATCGTCGTAGATGATGACGCGTCGATCCGCGGCGGACTGCGAAGGCAGTTGCAAATCCTCGGCTTCAACGTACTCGACTTTCAGAGCGCAGAAGACTTCCTGGCCGGCGAACTTCCAGCCGGCGATACTTGCCTCCTGCTCGACGTCTATATGCCGGGAATGACCGGAATTGAACTATGCCAGACCCTGGCCGAATCGGGACGCCAATTGCCGACGATCCTGATCACCGGCCGCGACGATCCGCGGACCAGGAAAATGATGCGCGAAGCGAACCCGATCGCGACCTTGCTCAAGCCCTTCGATGAAAAAACCTTGCTTCGCGCTATCAGAAAGGCTTTGCCAGCGGCGCGAAATACGCCGCCTTCACCGCATTAAACGCAAGTTGCCTCGCGATAACGCGAGATTCCCCCAAGTCTCCGCAGCTTGCAGCGCTTATCGGTGCCAGGCGATCGCACGATTCTCCCTATGATGTGATCCCGGGTTATTGTATCGTGCGCGGCGTGCAACATATTCTGCTGCGTCCGTATTTCGTGAACGGCCACTCCTGCTCCCGATAGCAAACCCGTAGTCCGCAGTTTTCACCGATGCCACGACGAGCGACCACTGCCACCATCGAGCACAAGCACAACCGGGGCGCTCATGTTGTTCGTGAACGGCGCGAGTTGGTGCGTTTCGAATCGCTGGTCGGTGAATTGTCGGCCGCGATGGCGCGGGCGCCGGCTGATTCTGTCGATCGCGAAATAGATTCGTGGCAGGGCAAAATCTGCCTGGCGCTGGATCTGGACCGCAGCGCCATATATGAGCGCGACACACAGACCGAACCAACACGTATCACACATACATGGGTGCGGCCGAATTTTCCGCCTTTCCCGCGTAAATACGATCCGATCAAGTTCCTGCGGACGACCACAGAATGGGTGATGGCGGGCAATCAGATCGTGTTCTCGCGTCCCAGCGAAATTCCGGCTCAGCTCGAGGACGGAAGGAACTTTGCCCAACGCTATGGCCCCAAAGCCTCGGCGATCATGCCGATGTGGGCCGGCGGCCGGATCATCGGCGCGGCGAGTTTCGGGAAGTTTCGCTCGAACCGTGAATGGTCGCCCGCACTGCTCGATCACCTTGCTCTCGCCGTGAGGTTGTTTGCGAGCGCGATCGAGCGCAAACAGTCAGAGGCAGCGATCCAGGCGGCTCGCACTGAACTTCGGGTTGCTTCGCGCCGCAACGCGATGAGTGAGCTGGTCGCCTCGCTCTCGCACGAAATTAACCAGCCGCTCGGAGCGATACTGAGCAACCTCGGCGGACTCGCGCGCCTGCTCGCCCAGGGAAATCCGAGGCCCGCGATTGCGCTGGAAGCGGTCAACAGCGCGATTGAAGACACCAAGCGCACGGCGGAGATCGTTCGGCGCATCCGCTTCATGTTCAAGCAGCACGTCGAGCACAGAACCGCGATCGACATCGGCGCCGTCGTCAACGAGGTGCTGAAGCTGACCGCCGGAGAGGCCGCGGTTAGAAAGATCTCGGTGCGGACCGAAGTTTCGCCCGCGGTGCGTAGGGTGATTGGCGACAGTGTCCAGCTTCAGCAGTGCGTACTGAATCTGCTGATGAACGCTTTCGACGCGATCTCGGAGGCCGGCACTGATCCGCGCAACGCGACGATCAACGTGAATCCCGAGAAAACCGGATGGGTCGCCGTGAGCATTTGCGATACCGGCGCCGGGATTGATCCGCCGGTCGCCAATCGGCTGTTCGAACCGTTCGTCACAACCAAGCGGGACGGGATGGGATTAGGCCTGCTCGTCACCCGTACAATTGTAGAGAGTCACGGCGGTAGGATTTGGGCAACGCCGAACCCGGAGCGCGGCACCACCTTCACCTTCACGCTGCCGCTCGCCGCAAAGAAACGCGCGACAACATTGAGACGCGTGCAGTCCTGATCGTACTGCGCTGGCCGGCGCGCGCATCTTCATTCGAGAGTTTTCGCAGGGGTGTGAAGCTCGAGGATTCCAGCCATTCGCACCAGGTCGGCGAGCGACGGCGCGTTCATTTTGCCCATTACGCTTGCGCGATGCGCCTTCACGGTTCGTTCGGTGGTTCCCAACCGGGCGGCGACTTGTTTGTTCAGGAGGCCGCTGGTTATCAGGGCGAAGACTTCGCGCTCGCGGGCAGTGAGAGTGCGCTGAAGCTCCTCGAGTTCGATTCGCCGCAATCGTTCGGTGCGCCGCCGGCGCGAACGCTCCGCGCCGCGGCTTATCGACTGCAACAGCGCCTCGTCATCAAGTGGCTTTTCAAGAAAATCCACGGCGCCATTTCTCATCGCATGCATCCCGAGCGACAGATCGCCATGACCGGTGATGAAAACGATCGACGCGTACGGAACGGTGCGGCGGAGTTCCTCTTGCAGCTGGAGCCCGTTCATTTTCGGCAGGTAGATGTCGGCGACGACGCAATCGAATTCCTTTGCGCCAACGGTCTCGAGCAGTTCCTCGGCCGAAGCATAGGCTGCCACCTCGAAGTCCGCGCTGGTGAGCTGAAAGACGAGGGCCTGCCGCACCCGCTCGTCATCTTCGATGAGCGCGACTCGGATGAGCCCGTCGCCGGCATCGGGCTTGATGCCCGGGGCATCGCTTGCGCTGCCAGCTTGAAATGCAACGTGAGTCTTGGCGATCTGCGTCATCGTTTCTCCCAGGGGCTTGGGCATCAGACGCCGCAAATATTAAGACCATGAGCGGAATCGGGCAACTGGCTTTCTGTCGCATAATCAAGCGGCGGCGGTTACATCCTGATACTTCTTTTGTCGCCGCGGGTGCTCTCCACCTGCTCCGAAACTCAGAGAGTTTGAGCGTTGAGCAAGAAGAAAAAGCCTCGTAAGAAACGCGTTGATACCCCCGCAACCGGGCAGATCGCTCCGCCGCCATCAGGGACGCACCGCAGTCGCTGGACGATCGCCTGGTTGCTGGCAGCAGTTGTCGCGTCCGTCGCCGTCGTCGCGTTGGTGATGAAACAAATGCGCGGACCTGCCGGTCCGGCGGTCTCGTCGACGACACCGCCGCCACTCGGCGCGAAATTCGTTGGAGCCGCCGAGTGCGCGAAGTGTCACGAGCACGAGAATACGCTGTGGAACGGATCGCATCATCAACTGGCGATGCAGCCGGCTACGGATTCCACTGTGCTCGGCGACTTCAATCACGCGAGTTTCAACAACAGCGGCGTCGCCTCGAACTTCTATCGCGCGGGATCGAAGTTCATGGTGCGTACCGACGGTGCCGACGGCGCGCTGCATGACTACGAAATCAGCTACACGTTCGGCGTCTACCCGTTGCAGCAATATCTCATCGCGATGCCGGGCGGCCGTCTGCAAGCGCTGGGGATAGCGTGGGACAGCCGCGCGCGCGACCGGGGCGGTCAGCGGTGGTTCTTTCTGTATCCGGGTCAGAAGATCACGCCGGACGATTCCAGGCATTGGACCGGCTTCGATCAGAACTGGAACTACATGTGCGCCGATTGTCATTCGACCAACTTGCGCAAGAACTACAACGCCGGCGCTCGCACGTTTGCTACCGCCTACGCGGAGATCGACGTAGCGTGCGAGGCCTGCCACGGTCCGGGCTCCCATCACGTGTCGTGGGCGAAGAAGGAGGGCGATTGGCAAAACTTCGACGCAACCGAGGGGCTCACGATAGCGCTCGATGAACGCAAAGCGGCGGCATGGCCGATCGATCCGGTAACCGGGAACGCGCGGCGAAGCGCACCGCGTCAGTCGGAGCGGGAAATCCAGATGTGCGCGCGATGCCACGCGCGGCGCGGCCAGATTCATGAGGACTACGTGCACGGTCAGCCGGTCGGCGACGACTACCGCGTCGCGCTGCTCGACGAAGATCACTACTTCCCCGATGGTCAAATAAAAGAGGAGGACTACGAGTACGGTTCCTTCATCCAGAGCCGGATGTTCCACGCCGGCGTCACCTGCAGCGATTGCCACGAGCCGCACAGCGCGAGGCTTCGCGCGGACGGCAACAACGTTTGCATGCAGTGCCATTCCGCGGCGAAGTACAACTCGCCGGCGCATCACTTCCACCAGGTTGGATCGGCGGGCGCGCGCTGCGTCGAATGTCATATGCCGACGCGCACCTACATGGTCATCGACGCCCGCCGCGATCACAGTATCCGCATTCCGCGTCCCGACTTGTCGGTGAAGATTGGCACTCCGAATGCATGCACGAATTGTCATACCGACAAGCCGGCGCAGTGGGCGCTGGACGTGGTCGACAAGTGGTATGGGCATACGCCCCAGGGATTTCAGCGGTTCGCCGAGGCCCTGGATGCGGGATCGGCTGGAGCGCCGGGAGCGCAGAAATTGCTTGAGCAGTTAGTTGCGGACCGCGAGCAACCGGCGATCGCTCGCGCCAGCGCGCTCTCGATGCTCAACGCCTATGCGGCGGCGTCGACCGTCGAGCCAGTTCGCGCTGGAGTCGCCGACGAATCGGCGCTGGTGAGACGTGCCGCAGCAGAAGCAATGTCCAACACCGAACCGTCCGCGAGCGCGAGCGTTTTAGCTCCGCTGCTGGGCGATCCCGTTCGTGATGTGCGGATCGAAACGGCCGGCGTGCTTGCTGGGCTGCCGGCAGACAATTTGCCTGCCGATGTTGCGGATCCGTTCGGCCGCGCTACCGAGGAATACATCGCCGCGCAGGATTTGAATGCGGATCGTCCCGAGGCGCATCTGAATCTGGGGCTGCTATACGCTCGCGAGAATCACTTCGACCAGGCCGAGGCGGAACTGAAGACCGCGCTGTCGCTCGACCCGGGTTTTGCGCCGGGCGCCGTCAACCTCGCCGACGTTTATCGCGCGCAGAACCGCGACCAAGACGGTGAGCGCGTTCTCGAAGATGCGATCAAGCGTTCGCCCAATGACGCGTCGCTCAAGCATGCGCTCGGCCTGCTGATGGTGCGTCAAAAGCGCAACAGCGAAGGTCTCGACCTGCTGGCCACGGCTGCGCGCATCGATCCGGGCAACGCACGCTACGTCTACGTGTACGCGATCGCGCTGAACGACGCGGGCAGCACGGGCGCCGCAATCGAGACCCTCGAAACGTCGCTCAAACTGCATCCATATGATCGCGATTCACTCGCCGCGCTCGTGAATTTCCTCGAGCAGTCCGGAAATTCCACCGCCGCGCTGACCTATGCACATCGGCTGCAAGAGCTGGAGCCGGGAAATCCGCAGGTGGAGCAGATGCTGAAGGATTTGACCGAGCATTCGCACAGCTGACTGGTCGTTGACTGACACGGAGTGATACAAGAACTCCGGGCCAGACGAACGCGGGAGGTCGATCGATATGATCAAGACGCGCGAGATGAATCATATTGCGGCCGTGGCCAAGTCCGCATGATACGCTGCCCGAATTGCAGAACTGAAAACCCGGCTGGCAAGAAGTTCTGCGGCGATTGCGGTGCGGCACTCGCAAATGTTTGCCCGAAATGCGATGTCGACAATCCGGCGGGCAAACCCTTTTGCGGAGATTGCGGCACAGCGCTTGGAATACCAGCGGTCGCCGCGGCAAAGAAATCGAATGATTTACCGATCCGGGTAGCCGATTCGCCCGCGCCCGAAAATCTCGAAGGTGAGCGCAAGACGGTCACCGCGCTGTTTGCGGATATCAAGGGATCGACCGAGCTCGAGCAGGATCTCGATCCGGAAGAAGCGCGCGCCATTATCGATCCGGCGTTGAAGCTGATGATCGACGCGGTGCAACGTTACGACGGCTACATCGTGCAAAGCACAGGCGACGGTATCTTCGCGTTGTTTGGTGCGCCGGTCGCGCACGAGGATCATCCGCAACGCGCACTGTACGCGGGACTGCGCATGCAGGAAGAGCTGACGCGGTACTCGGCGCGATTGCGGGAGGCGGGGAATCTGCCGATCGAAGCGCGCGTTGGGGTAAACACTGGTGAGGTCGTAGTGCGCTCGATCGCGACTGGCGGCGGGCACACGGAATACACACCGATCGGGCATACAACAAATCTCGCATCGCGGATGCAGGCGCTGGCGCCGACGGGATCGATCGCGACGAGTGAGGCTACGCGGAAATTCTGCGAGGGATACTTCACGCTCAAGCCGCTCGGCCCGACGCGGGTTAAGGGCGTCACTGAGCCGGTCAACGTGTACGAGGTTACCGGGCTGGGGCCGCTGCGGACGCGCTTGCAACGCTCGGCAGGTCGCGGACTTACGAAGTTCGTCGGGCGCGAGCGCGAGATGGCGGCGATGGAGGCCGCGGCGGAGCGCGCAAAATCCGGTCACGGGCAGATCGTCGCGGCGATGGCTGAGGCCGGGACCGGCAAGTCGCGCTTGTTCTACGAGTACAAAGTCAAAAATCAATCCGGCTGGATGGTGCTCGAAACTTTTTCGGTCTCGCATGGCAAGGCCTCTGCGTTCCTGCCCGTTCTCGACCTGCTGCACGGTTACTTCAAAATCACCGGCGATGACGACGCGCGTGCGCGGCGCGAAAAGATCGGTGGCAAGGTGCTGATGCTCGATCGTGCGCAGGAAGACACGCTGCCGTATCTGTTCGCGTTGCTCGGGATCGTCGAGGGCGAGGATCCGCTCGCGCAGATGGACGGCGAGATCAAGAAGCGCCGCACGCTCGACGCGATCAAGCGGATTCTGCTGCGCGAATCGCTCAATCAACCGCTGATGGTGATCTTCGAGGACCTGCATTGGATCGACGGGGAGACCCAGGCGCTGCTGAATCTGCTTGCTGACTCAATTGCCAATGCGAAGATTCTGCTGCTGCTGAACTATCGCCCCGAGTACTCGCATCAGTGGAACTCGAAGACCTACTACACGCAGCTGCGGCTCGACCCACTGGGCAAGGAGTCGGCCGACGAGATGCTGGCGGCGTTGCTCGGCGACGGCGCGGGAATCGCGGCGCTCAAGCGCGTGGTTATCGAGCGAACCGAAGGCAATCCGTTCTTCATAGAAGAGATCGTGCAGTCACTCTTCGAAGATGGCGTGCTGAAGCGCAATGAAACGGTGAGGCTGATGAAGCCGCTCAATGCGCTGAAGATTCCACCGACGGTGCAAGGGATTCTCGCCGCGCGCATCGACCGCCTGCCCACCGATGCCAAGGAACTGCTGCAAACACTGGCGGTGATCGGGCGCGAATTTCCAGTGTCCTTGATTCGTGCAGTGGTCACGAAATCAGATGACGAACTCAACCGCTTGCTCAACGACCTGCAACTGGGCGAGTTCATCTACGAGCAGCCGGCCGTGGGCGACACCGAATACATCTTCAAGCATGCACTGACGCAGGAGGTCGCCTACAACTTGCTGCTGATCGAGCGGCGACAGCGACTGCACGACCGCATCGGGGCGGCGCTCGAGACGCTCTATACCATTACGGTCGACGAACATTTGGCCCAACTCGCGCATCATTACGTCCGCAGCGCCAATCCCGGCAAGGCGGTGGAGTACCTGACGCGCGCCGGCCAACAGGCCCAGAATCGATCCGCTTACGCGGAGGCGCACGCGCAATTGCAGCAGGGTCTTGAATGGATCAAGAAACTGTCCGCGTCGCCTGAGCGCGACGCGCGCGAGCTCGAGCTGGCGAGCGCACTCGCTCAGGTATTGCGGGTGACGCGCGGGTTGACCGCGTCGGAGACGCGCGCGGCCGCCGAGCGCTCCCGTGATCTGGCCGAGAAGGGCGGCAAACTGGCCCGGCTCGTTGTCGAGTTATTCGGGCTTTGGCGCAGCGTTCAACCCTCAGGCGACTACTCCAAGGCCGCGCCGCTTGCGGACTGGATCCTCGACCTGGCCCGGCGCGAGGGCAGCCCCGCGAGCTTTCGCTTCGCCTACGATGCTCAGGTGAGCGTCAGATTTTTTCGCGGTGACCTCCTCGGCGCCGAGCACTTCGCGCGCTTGAGCGGCCTTGCAGACGCGGATCGTTTCGGGGAAGTTCCCGGTGCCACCGTAACTGCAATTGGTCACGCAAGCATTTGCGCGTGGGCCTTGGGTCACACCGACCTAGCCCGCAAGCGCATTGTTCAGGCGCTCGCCTTCGCACGGGATAACAACAGCCCGTATGATTTGGCGCTCGCTCGATACGATGAAGGCTGGCTGTCCAGTTTGCTGCGAGAACCACAGCAGGCTGAGGTTGCGGCCGCGCAAGCGTTAGCCATCGCTGAAGAGCACGGCTTTCCCTTTGTCATGAATGTTACCCGCCCGGTGCTCGGCTGGGCGCGGGCGCAACTCGGCCGCGCGGGTGAAGGCGTAGCGCTGATCCGCCAGGGCGTAGCCGGCCTGTTCGAGGCCGGAGTCAGGGTAGTTATCACTGAGCACCTTACGCGTCTGGCCGAGGCCCAGGCCCTCGACGGCAAGATCGACGACGCTCTGATCACCGTCGAGGAGGCGTTGCAGGCGAACCCCGAGGAACTGGTCTTCCGGCCCAATGCTCTGACCTGTCGCGGAGAGCTGAGGCTCAAGCAGGACCAGATTGAACTGGCCGAAGCCGACTTCCGCGCGGCGATCGCGCTCGCGCAAGAGATGCAGGCGAAGGCCTGGGAGCTGCGCGCGACGATGAGCCTTGCACGGCTTCTCGATCGGCAGGGCAAGCGCGATGAGGCGTGTACAATGCTCGCGGCGATCTACAACTGGTTCACCGAAGGTTTTGATACCGCCGATCTGAAAGACGCTCGGGCGTTGCTCGACGAGTTAGACGCCGGACGAGGGGGCGTCAGTTGAATTCGGTCGAGCGCGGGGGGCGGAGCCCGGTTGAGCTTTGGATTGGCGGGAGCGCCGTGGTCTTGCTTGGACTGCTGTGCCTGCTGGTGCTGCGTCCTTTTATTTCCGCGGCGCTGTGGGCGGTAGTTCTCTGTTTCACCACATGGCCGATGTTCCTGAGGCTCGAGGAGATGCTGGGCGGGCGGCGGACGTTGTCGTCGTTGATTGCGACGTTGTTCCTCGCGGCGATCATCATCCTGCCGGTCGCGATCCTGGGAGCTACGCTGGCCGACAATGTATCGGGGCTGGTCTCGGCAAGTCAGAGGCTTATCGAGGAGGGACCGCCGAATCCGCCGGACTGGGTGGCGAGCGTCCCGCTCGTCGGCAGTCATATCGCCGATTACTGGAACTACCTGGACCAGAGCAGCTCAATCAGGCTGCATGAATTGGCGCGGCTGCTGCCGGCGGCGAAGTCGATCGTCGTGTGGGGCGGCGCGGCGCTGGCCGAAGGCATTTTTCAGATCGCTCTGAGCCTGTTGATCGCGTTCTTTTTCTATCGCGACGGGCATGCGGCCGCCGCGCAACTCCATGCGGCGCTTCATCGAATAGCCGGAGAGCGAGGCGATCGGCTGCTGGATCTCGCTGGGGCGACGATTCGTGCGGTCGTCTACGGCGTGCTGGGGACCGCGCTGCTGCAGGGCGTGGTGGGTGCGATCGGCTTTGCTGTCGCCGGAGTTCCTGGTGCAGTGTCGCTGGGATTCATCACCTTCGTGCTGTCCTTTCTGCCGGGTGGGCCTGCGATCGTCGCGGCGCCGGCGGCGTTCTGGCTGTATCGCCAAGGCTCGCTCCCGTGGGCAATCTTCATGATGGCGTGGGGAGTGATGGTCGGGACGCTGGACAATGTGGTGAAGCCGCTGCTCATCAGCCGCGGCGGATCGACGCCGATGATCCTGGTGATGCTGGGAGTGTTGGGCGGCGCGATATCCTTCGGTGTTATCGGGATGTTCCTGGGACCGACGCTGGTGGCGCTGGGCTACAGTCTGTTCGAGCAATGGACGGCGTCGGTGGGGAAGAGACCGGAGAGCGGCACGACGGTCTGACTGATCAGCATGATCCCTACTTCTTCTGCAGGCGAGGATCGTCGTCGGAGATGCAGAGCGCCGCGGTGGATTTCAACGCGTCCTGGCGTGCCGCGCCTTGGGACGAGGCCGCCGGTGAGGAAGCTGACCCCAGCGAGAGTTTGTATTCCTTCTGATCTCGCTTGATGAACGCGGCGCGGTCGGCGTTGCATTCAGCCGCCGAGTTGTAACTGCCCATCTGTTCCCATTTCGAAAACGGTACTGCCTGGTTGGGATGTCCGTTCTTTGCGAGCTGCGGCGGGACGATCAGAATCCATGCCAGGAGCGCGCTGGCGGCGGCGTGGTGGAGATTTATCTTCGATCGCATTCTCACGGCTCAAGCAGGCGATTTCCCGCAGCGGCCATGTCATGCGATACGAAGTATTGGCGAACCGGTTACAGGCGCGGCTCACTTGTCGAAGGCAAAGATTCGCTTCCAGTCGTTCTTCATGCTGATGACGTTCCAGCCCTTGGCCTTGGCTTCGTCGTAAAGCGCCTGCGTAAAGGTGCCGACCTTGCTGGCAGGCAGACCGTCAGCCGGACCATAGGCGTACTCGCGGACTGGATCGTCGTGCAGAACCAGCATCATCAGCGCGCCGTTGCCGCCTGCCTGCGTATATTCGAGCATCTCGCGATCGCCGGTCGAGTTGCCGAAAGCGGCCTGCGGATGGCGGCCGATGAAGAGATAGATGTCCTCGGGCTTACCGGAAAAGTTATTGTTGAGCAGAAGCTTGGGCGATCGCATCATGATCGCCTTGCCGGCGTCGTTGTAAGTGA
Organism: Binatus sp. (SeqCode); assembly: GCA_050010075.1. GTDB lineage: Bacteria > Desulfobacterota > Binatia > Binatales > Binataceae > Binatus. The sequence goes on from JBEKLS010000009.1 coordinate 21,635, forward strand.
ACTCCATGTCGAGCGCCGAGCCGATGATTTGTTCGGGCGGGATGCCGTAGACCCGATCGGCATAGGTGCGAACGAAGTCCTGACCGCCGCCGGTGACGATGTAGGTCTTGTAGCCGTTGGCGCGCAGATATTGCATCAGCTCAAGCATCGGCTGATACACCAGCTCGGTAAAAGGCCGATGCCAGCGCGGGTCGCGCGCGGTGGCTAACCAGTCCTTGACGAGCGGAGCGAACTCGCCGGCAGTCATGCCGGTATGAGTGACCACGACGATTTTCATGAGGTCCTGGGTCGTGAACTTCGCCATCGCCTTGCGGTCGCCGTCGAGCACCGACTTGAACGGCTCAGTAGTTTTCCATTCGGGATGCTTAGGCGCCATCGCCACGACCCGATCGAGGGCGAAAACCGCCTGCGTATACATCGGCTGCTCGACCCAGAGCGTGCCGTCCTGATCGAAGGTGGCAAACCGTTCGCCGGGAGGAACGAATTGCGGGTCGCCCGCGGTGGTGGTTGCAGAAACGAATTTGATGATCGCCTGTTTCGTGGGTCCTACATTCCACGACGGCAGCGGGTCGCCTGCCGCCAGGGCGAAAGTGGCAAAGACCAGAAGGCAACAGAGCATCAACGCCGCAATGGCCGCCCTGCGGATTTCAAGAATCGAGTTCTTCATTGCAACGAACACCCGGTTATCAAGAAGGAAGACGGGCGGCCGTGGTAGGCCGCCCGTCGTGTTGCGAACTAGCTATTCGCCTTCGTGCTGTTTAATCGCTGCGTCGATTTGGGTCTTTATCGCCGACAGGTTGAAGGACGCCGGCGCCTGCATCGGCGGATAGTCGATAGCCGTCATCGCGAGCTGCCCGATGTACTTCTGAACCATGACAAAGCGCCAGAACTCGCGCGCGTAGAAATCATTCATGTAGCCGCCACCCATGTCGTTGGTGTTTTCACCACGGATGGACGGCGTGCGCTCGAAGGGATCCTGACGGATGTTCACGATCGTCGGCATATCGGTGGTGACCTTCTCACCAGGCCAGCCGAATGGCTGCTGGTAGAACTGGTACTTGAAGTCGTCGATGCGCACGGCGCCAAGGTGCGGTCCGCCGAAGTAGAAGACTTCGTGACGCTTGGACGGACCCTTACCGGTCAGCAAATCCATTTGATCATAACCGTCGAGGTGATTCTTATACTCGTGGTCTCCGAACGTCACTCCTTTCAGTAGTTGGTTGGTTACGTCGGGATTGCCGGCTGCATCAGCGAGGGTAGGCAGCCAGTCGAGTCCCGAGAAGATGCCGTTCTCGACCGAACCGGGCTTGACGTGTCCCGGCCAACGGACAATCGCGGGGACGCGGAAGCCGCCTTCGAAGACGGTGCCCTTGGTGGCTCGGAACGGCGTCATGCCGCCGTCGGGCCAGGTGAAAACTTCGGCGCCGTTGTCGGTGGTGAAGATGACGATGGTGTTGTCGGCCTCGCCGATGTCGTCGATGTGCTTGAGGATCTCGCCGACGCTGTCATCCATCTGCGCCATGCCGGCCTCTTCCACATTGTAGTTATCCTTAGCGTTCATCATCGCCATGTACTTGGGCGGCAGGTAGGTGAAGACGTGCATGCGAGTGGTGTTATGCCAGATGAAGAACGGCTTGCCATCACTCTTGGCCTTGTCCATGAAGCGGTTGGTGTTCTGGACCAGCACGTCGTCGAAGGTCTCCATGTCATATTTTGCCTGACGACCTTGCTGCCAGTTCTGCATGTCTTTCATATCCGGAAATGGCGCGAGAGGACCTTCGTCTTCGATCTTCTGCTTCCCGACCTTACCCCAGCGCGGCATCACAGTGTCGTCGTCCGTGTCGGACGCCCAGCAATGGGTTAGATCGCGCGGTCCGGTCTTGTCGATCCAGTCTTGTGGGTAGTCGAACCAGTACGGATCTGACATCGCGTCGAGGTGGTACAAATAGCCGAAGAATTCGTCGAAGCCATGCACGCAAGGCAGGTACTTGTTCAGATCGCCGAGATGGTTCTTGCCGAACTGGGCCGTTTCGTAGCCTTGCGCCTTCAGGACGGTGGCGAGAGTGACGGCCTGTGCTGGAAGTCCTACGTCGGCGCCGGCCTGTCCGACGGTGGTGAGACCAGTGCGGATAGGCAGCTCGCCGGTGATGAAGTTGGCGCGACCCGCCGTGCAACTAGCCTCGGCGTAATAGTCGGTAAACATCATCCCTTGGGACGCCAGTTTGTCGAGGTTGGGAGTCTTGCCGGACATGATTCCACGATTGTAAGCGCCGATGTTGAACCAGCCGACGTCGTCGCCCATGATGACGACGATGTTAGGCTTCTTGTCCTGCGCCCATGCCGCATGCGCAAAGGACACGCCGATGATCGCGCCGATCATTAACGCGATCGCGATACCTTTTCTTCTCCAGTTGAACACTGCGATTCTCCTTCCCGTGCTGACGTTTCGTCCTTCCGTATCAGTCAGTGGTTGGCTCGCTCGCGGTCCGGGTGCGACCGGTAGAGATCTACGGCAATACAGCCCGCGCGTAGAGACCTGTTTGGCGCGTTGATTCTCCACGATTACGCGATTGTTAGATATTGTACCTTGGTACAATAGTCGGTCGCCGATGGACAGATGCAGAATACGTCCCTGAAAGGTCAGAACGGTCGAACCCTCAGCAAAGACGAATACAAAAATTTAGCGGAGATGGAGAGAAGTGATTATGTGGAACTTGAAATCGAAATTGCATCGGCTGGCATTCCAGCGGCATGAGAGCGGGAAGCGCAGGATTAGCGGATTCTACTTCGCCGCGGTGCTTGGACTGCTGGTGTTCGCTGGAGTTGCGAGGGCTCAATACGGCCAGTACCCGCTGCTGGATGCGGCAGCCAACAAGGTCATTCAGAAATACCAGTACTCGTCGTGCGAGCAGCTGTGGGAGGATCGAAACAAGCCAAAAACGCAGCGGGAACAGGAAGCCGTAAATTTTTTGCGCAACGATCCGCACATGCGCCAGATGTTTATCGACAGAGTCGCAGCGCCGGTCGCCAACAAACTGTTTCAGTGCGGAATGATTCCGTGAACAACGCGCGGCGAATGATAGTAGATAGCTAATGGGAGGGCGCAAAATGAGCTTCAAACTTGTGGCTACCGCTTGTGCGGCTGCAACAATAGGAATCGCGCTAACCTTCACCGGCGTCTCGGCTGCGGGCCCGTCTGCAATGGCGACTCAAGCAGCGGCGCCAGCTCAGGACGCGGCGCCCGGAATCGATCCGTACCTGCTTCTAACGAAGACGTGCGGGGCGCTGGGCGCGGCCGACGCGTTCAGCTTTCACGCGGAGGTACTCTTCGACCAGGTGCTGCCGCACGCGGTGAAGGTCCAGTACGCCGCGGAAATGAATTTTGCGTTGCAGCGGCCGGGTGAGCTCGCAGTCGACTATCACAGCGATCTCGGCGGCAAAGAACTCTGGTACCAGAACGGTATGCTGACGATCTTCGACGAGCCGCACATGATGTACGCGAGCATGAAGGTGCCGTCCTCGATTGACGCGATGCTGGATCAGGTGGCGGCGACGGAGCATCTGACGCTCCCGCTCTCGAACTTCGCCTACAGCGATCCGTGTGCGAGGATCCGGAAGCGGATCATCTACGGCACGTACATCGGTGTGAACGACGTTAACGGGGTCGCGTGCGATCACGTGGCGTTCTCGTCGAAAAACGTCGATCTGCAGCTATGGCTCGATCGTTCCGGCAAGCCGGTTCCGCGCAAAATGGTGATAAACTACCGAACCGAGCCAGGATCACCGGAATACATAGCGGTACTGTCAAACTGGAAATTTCCAAAGGAGATTCCCGACAGCCATTTCCGCGCCGATCCTCCCAAAGACGCGAAAAAGATTGAATTTTTGAAAGTGAAGGAGTCACAGCCATGAAACACGCGTCAGACTCGCGCATCGCAACTATAGTTTCTTTGCGGACACTTGCACTTACCGCTGCATTTGCACTCGCGTGCGCACCCAATGCGCTGGCAAGGTGGGGCGGCGGTGGCGGTGGCGGTTATGGTGGTGGAGGAGGAGGCTACCATCGCGGAGGCTATGGCGGCGGAGGAGGGTACCACGGCGGTTCCGATGGCTTCGACAGCGGGAGCTTTGACAAATCATCAAGCTCTTCAGGAAGCCAGTACAAGTCCTCGAATTCGGGAAATACCTACAACAACTACAACAAGTCGTCTTCGTCCAGCAGCTCAAGTTCGACCAACAAGCAGGCGGACTACAACGAGTACAACGCGAACCAGGAGGCTCAGAAGCAGGCTCAGTACAATGAAGCCAATACGCTTCAGGAGAATAACGAAAAGACCGAGAAGAAGATGAATACCGAGAACGACAACACGGTAGATACGGTCAATCAAAACAACAGCGGAAATTACAACGGCGGCGGGAACAGCTACTACTACGGCGGCGGAGGTGGCGGAAGCGACGGCTACAGTGGTGGCGAGGTTGCGGGTGCGGCAGCGCTAGGTGCTGTTGGAGGTATGGCAGTGGGGTCGTTGATGACAGCGAATGCGCAGGCTAAGGCTCCCACAACGACGATCATCGAAAACAATCCGTATGGGTATTATCCACCGCCGGCTCCTCCAGCCGGTTATCAACCCTACTACAACGGCAGCCAGGTGACCTATGCGCCGCCGCCACCCAATCCATCCTACTACTAGGACTTACTGCGACCAGACGCTCTAGAAGGGTATCGCTCGATGAATGTTCGACGTCAAAAAATAGCCTTGGTTTTGACGGCAGCCGCTATGTCGATCGGCTTTGCTCTGCTGGCTCCGGCTGCAGTTTCGGCCCAGCAAATCATCGGTCTGCCAGGTTCGCCCGACGCCACTATGACGCTTGACGGGAAGCAGCTTCCGCCACCTCCACTGCCGTTCGGCGGCGAGATCAACGAAAGCTACAAAGATTCCAAGCCGTGGTGGCCGCCGCGGGTGGTGCCGCCCAAGGGCGCGCCGAACATCCTTCTCATCATGACCGACGACCAGGGCTACGGCGTTTCAGGTACCTTCGGAGGCGTCATCCCGACGCCCGCGCTGGATCGCGTCGCCAAGGCTGGATTGCGCTACACCGAGTTCCACTCGACCGCGCTCTGTTCGCCCACTCGCGCGGCGCTGATCACGGGTCGCAACCATCACTCGGTCGGCTACGGAGTGATCGGCGAATTGTCCACCGGCTACCCGGGCTACGATTCCTTGATCGGCCCTGAGAACGCGACTATCGGCACCATCTTGCGGGACAACGGCTATTCCACCTCGTGGTTCGGCAAGGACCACAACATTCCCGGCTTTCAATACAGTGCCGCTGGCCCTTTCGACCAATGGCCGGTCGGCCTTGGCTTCCAGTACTTTTACGGGTTCCTGGGCGGTGAGACCGACCAGTGGACACCCTATCTTTATCGCAATACTACCCCGGTTTATCCGTGGATCGGCAAGCCTGGCTACAACTTCACCACCGACATGGCGGACGATGCCATCAAATATATGAGCGCTCTGAACGCAGCCGCGCCGGACAAGCCGTTCTTCGTTTATTACGTTCCGGGTGGCAGCCACTCGCCGCATCAGCCGACCCAGGAATGGATCGACAAATTCCACGGCAAGTTCGACATGGGGTATGAAAAGTTGCGCGACATAATCTTCGCCAACCAGAAAAGGCTCGGCGTGATTCCACCCGATACCCAACTCACCCCGTGGCCTGATGGGCAGGCCGCGTATGGTGGCGCAAAACTGCCGAGGTGGGACTCGCTCTCAGTCCTCCAAAAGAAGCTCTATGCGCGTGAGGCTGAAGTCTTCGCCGCCTACACGGCCTACACCGATCATGAAATCGGCCGTGTGATCCAGGAGGTCCAGGACGAAGGCAAACTGGATAACACGCTCGTCATTTATATCTGCGGCGACAACGGCACCAGCGCCGAAGGCACGCTGGAGGGCACGTTTAACCAGATGACCGCCTATAACGGCATCCTGACCCTCCCGATTGCTGTTCAGTTGTTGCATTACACAGACTGGGGCTCGGACAAGACCTATCCGCATATGGCGGTGCAATGGTCGTGGGCATTCGACACTCCCTTTAAGTGGACCAAGCAGGTGGCGTCACATTTCGGCGGCACCCGGCAGGGACTGGCTATTTCATGGCCCGGTCACATCACTGATGTTGGCGGCATTCGCCCGCAGTTCCATCATGTCATCGATATTGTGCCGACCATCCTGGAAGCCACGGGTATCAAGGCACCCGACGTCGTCAACGGGATCAAACAGAAGCCGATTGAAGGCGTGAGCATGGTCTATACATTCGACAAGGCCAACGCCAATGCAGCGTCGAAGCATGAAACGCAATATTTCGAGATGGTCGGCAACCGGGCAATTTATCACGATGGCTGGATAGCCTCGACGACGCCGCCCGCCGCGCCTTGGCTACTGGCGACAGGCAAGCTGACCGACATCAACGATTACAACTGGGAACTCTACCATGTCGCAGAAGACTACTCGCAAAACAACGACCTCGCCTCGAAGATGCCGGACAAGCTGAAGGAAATGCAGGCGTTGTTTATGACTGAAGCCGCGAAATATCAGGTCCTACCGCTGGACAACACTGGCTTCTCGCGACTCCTGACGCCTAGACCGAGCGCTGTCGCCGGGCGAACTGTTTTCACCTACACAGGTCCGAATGAGAACATTCCTGTCGGAAATGCCCCCAGCATTTTGGACAGGGACTACACCATAACGGCCGATATAACGGTCCCGCCAGGCGGGGCGGAAGGAATGATCGTGACACTGGGCGGCCGCTTTGGCGGCTACGGCCTGTACCTGCTCAAAGGCAAGCCGGTTTTCGACTACAACCTACTCGATCTGAAGCACTACCGCTGGGAGGGGGGACCGTTAGGTCGTGGCTTGTTAGCGGACTCGCTCAAGCCGGGCAAGCATACGATAGTGTTCGATTTCAAATATGACGGACCAGGGCCTGGCAAAGGTGGCACCGGAGTTTTTACGGTCGATGGAAAGGAAATAGCTAACAAGAAGATCGATCATACGATTCCCCTGCTCATGGCTATAGACGAGACTTTCGATGTTGGGAGCGATACTCGTACGCCGGTGAACGATGACTACCAGCTGCCGTTCCGGTTCACCGGCACCATAGACAAGCTGACTTTCAACCTGGGACCCGAGCAGTTGACGGACGCCGATAAGAAGGCGATCGCGGAGAAAATGGCCAGAGCCAAGGACTAGGCGGTTGGCATTGCCCTCATGAAACCCGCCGCGAGCGTCTCGCTGAATAATTCTTCGTCGGTGATCGCTCTACAAACGGCGACCGCGATTATCGAAGCAGGGGCGGGCGTTGCGCTGTTGAGTTTGCCATCGCTGACGGTGCAGCTCCTGCTGGGCGCGCCGCTGGCGACGCCTGCCGCGTTGACTGCGGCTCGCGTGGGCGGCACCGGGTTGCTTGCGTTGGGAGCGGCGTCCTGGCTGGCGTGTGGCGACACGCAAAGTCGCGCCGCGAGAGCATTGTTGGCGGCGATGGTCATCTATAATCTTGGGGTGGCATTTATTCTTGGAGCTGCGGGTGCCGGCTGGGAGCGGGTGGGAGTCGTCTTGTGGCCAGCCGTGATGCTGCACGCGGCGATGGCCGTCTGGTGCATGGTGAGCCTTCGAAATCCAAGCACCGTCGAGGCCGCGCAGTCTCCGTCAGAAGCAATTTCGCGATGAGTTACAACCGCCCTGTCGCCGACGCCTCGCTGATAGCCTGCCTGCATTGCGATCTGTTGCAACGCTTGCCGGATTTGCAAGTGGGCGGCTCGGCACGCTGCCCGCGATGCAACAAGGAGCTGTGGCGCCGGCGCGAGGACTCGCTCAATCGAACGCTCGCGCTCACCGTTGCCGCCGCACTGCTCTACGTCATCGCCAACTCGGTCCCGATGCTGGGCCTGACGATCGTCGGGCGCGACGCGTCGACCACGGTGATCGGCGGTGCACAGCATCTGTGGAACAACGATCAGAAAATCGTCGGGGTGCTCGTATTGTTCACCGCCGTGATCGCGCCCGCGCTGCAAATAGGTCTGATGCTCGCGATCGTGCTCGGCGCCATGCGCGCGACGCCGCCGCGATGGGTGGGAACACTGCTGCGCTATCATCCGACGACGCGCATCTGGAGCATGATCGAGGTGATGATGGTCGGAGTGCTGGTCGCACTGGTGAAGATTGCGGACTACGCGACGGTGATTCCCGGAATGGCGCTGTTCGTGCTGTGGGTGCTGGTCTTTATCCTGGCGGGGATGGCGGCCAGCTTCGATCCACGCGATGTTTGGGCGCGTATCGAGTGGGCGGACGGAGAGTACCGCGACGCGGCCGGGGATTTCACCGGTGAAATGCCATGAGGAGGGCGGCGGAATGACCGCGATGCAACAGGGCCTGCAAAGCTGCGAAAGCTGCGGCTTGCTCTCGCGCCCCGCGCCCGGCGAGGAAGAGGGGCGATGCCCGCGCTGCGACGAGGAACTCGCCTTTCGCAAGCATTCGAGCTACCAGCGCACGTGGGCATATCTGATCGCTGCGGCCGTCTGCTACATCCCGGCCAACGTACTTCCCGTGTTGACGACCACCACGGCCGCGGGCGCCGACTCCGACACGATCCTGCAAGGTGTGGTGCTGCTGTGGTCGCCGACCGGATGGCCGCTGTCGATCATAGTGCTGGTCGCAAGCATCATGATTCCGAGCGCGAAGATTGTGGCGCTGGCGTACCTGCTCATCACGGCGCAGCGAGGCTCGGTCGCGAACAGCGGGCAGCGAATCCGGATGTATCGGATGGTCGAGTTCATCGGGCGGTGGTCGATGGTCGACGTATTTGTCGATACCTTCACCGCGGCGCTCATTCAGCTGCAGCCGCTGATGTCAGTCGAGCCGGGACCCGGCTTGATTTTCTTCGCCGCGGTGGTGGTGTTTACCATGCTCGCCGTCGAGTCGTTCGATCCCCGGCTGATTTGGGATTCCGTAAGTACGCAAGAGGCAGGTTCGAAAGAGGTTAGCTATGCCTGATCGCGATCCACCACTCCCACGTGTGCCGGAGTCGAGGAATGTGCCCCGGAGGCGCACTCGGCTTTCGCTCGTTTGGTTCATCCCGATTCTGGCGGCGATCGTCGGCGCATGGGTGGCAGTGACGAGAGTCATGAGCGAGGGGCCCAAGATAACGATTGTCATGAAATCGGCCGAAGGGCTGGAGGCGGGCAAGACCAAGATTCATTACAACGGCGTCGATATCGGCACCGTCACGACGATAGAACTGTCGGAGGATCATCAGCACGTCATTCTGACGGCGCAAATGGCGCCGAAGACGGAAGAGTTCCTGGTCGCTGACACGAAATTCTGGGTGGTGCGGCCACGAATATCGGGAGCCAACGTCACGGGATTGGGCACGCTTATCTCCGGAGCCTACATAGGTGTCGAGATAGGAACGTCGAAGGAAAGCCAGCGCGACTTTGTGGCGCTCGAGACGCCGCCGGTGATAAGCGGCGACAGCCCCGGCCGCTTTTTCCTTCTCAAGACGCCGGATCTGGGCTCGATTGATACCGGCACGCCGATTTATTTCCGGCGCCTCCAGGTCGGACAGGTCGCGTCGTACGTGCTCGACAAGGACGGTAACGATCTGACTATCAAGGTGTTCGTGCGGGCACCCTACGACCAGTACGTCAGTCCCAACACGCGCTTCTGGCATGCGAGCGGAATCGACGTGTCGTTGTCGGCCAGCGGACTCACCGTGCAGACCCAGTCGGTCTTGTCGATCCTTATAGGCGGTATCGCGTTCGAGACGGCGGCGACCGATCAAGTGCTGCCGCCGGCCGAGGAGAACACGGTCTTTGTCTTGTCTGCAAACCGCGCCGCGGCCTTTAACCCGCCGCCGCGTAACCCGCAGACCTATCAGCTTATCTTCAAGGATTCGGTGCGAGGGTTAGCGGCCGGTGCGCCGGTAGAATTTCGCGGGATACCCATAGGTGAGGTCACCGCGGTTCGAGCGCAAATTGATTTGAAGACGTTCCAGTTCTCGGTGCCGGTAACTATCCAGCTCGACCCGACCAGGTTGGGGGTCAAGCTGGTCGACACTTCGGCTCGCGTGGATCTCGAAACCGTGCGCAAGAAGTTGATAGACGCCATGGTCGCTCACGGAGTTCGTGCGCAATTGCGGACAGGGAACCTGCTGACTGGGGCCGTGTACGTCTCGCTCGACTTTTTCCCGAGCGCTCCTCAGGCGATGGTGGACTGGTCGCAGACTCCGCCGCAGCTTCCGACCACTCCGGGGCAGTTCGAAGCGACCGAGGCAACCGTCGAGGACATCATCAAGAAACTGGACAAGGTGAAATTCCAGGAGATTGGCGACGACCTGCGTACTGCTATCAACCAGCTTGATAAGACGTTGGTCGCCGCACAAGGTACGCTGAGCAGCGCGCAAGGCACGCTGGATAACACCAGGGATCTCACTGGACCGAATTCCACGCAGATGCAGCAACTCGGCAGCACCCTGCAGGAGGTCAGCCGCGCGGCGCGATCGTTGCGCATACTTGCGGACTACCTCGAGCGGCATCCTGAGGCGCTCATTCGCGGCAAGAAGGGAGAGGCGAAGTGATGGCACGGCGTATCGCGCAATTTATATCGATCGCGTTGGTCGCAATGGCGGCGGCTGGATGCAGCACGGCGCCGTCGCGATTCTACTCGCTCAGCTCCACCGCGACAGCAGACGGCACGCCGGCAACGGCCGTGTCGGTCCTGGTAGGCCCGGTGACGATACCGGCTGCAGTGGACCAGCCGGAGTTCGTGGTGCAGGTCGCGGCGAACCGGGTCGACGTTGACGAATTCAATCGATGGGTCGCGCCGCTGGGCGACGGCATCGCTCGCGCCGTCGCGGGCGACCTGGTCGTACTGCTCGGCACGCCGCAGGTGGCAACGCAGCAGCTGGCGAACTTCAACCCGGACTACAGGGTCACAATCGACGTGCAGCAATTCGAGTCGATTCAGGGCAACGCGGCGGTCATCCAGGCGGTGTGGACCGTGCGCAGGACTTCGAACGGCGAGACGCGCTCGGGCCGCACCGACGCGCGCGAGCCGGTGCAGGGACAAGGCTTCGATGCGCTCGCAGCAGCACATAGCCAGGCTATTGCGAGAGTCAGCGCTGACATAGCTGCGGCGATCCGGGCTGAGGCTGAGCAGAAGTCCTAGCGATGGCGCGGGCGCACAAACCGCCGGTTAGGGGGCTTGTCGGACAGTTAGAACGTGAACTTCGTCGCCGTCTCTCGCCGCATAGGCATACCGTGCTGCTGGCCGCGATTATCCTGGCTTTTTTGGTGCGACCCTTTACTGGTGATTCAGGCGCTGGCCCTGTGCTCTTCAGTCTGGCGCTGTTTGTGCTGCTTCTTCTCGCCCTCTACAACATCAGTATCGATGAGCTGGTCGGCGACCGCGAAGCCCTGCTAGCGGAGAGAAGGAGACGAAGCATTGTGGGCTGGACACTCGGAGTGGCCGCGATAGTATTTCGGTTCTCGGCCCTTTTCGTCGAAAGTCGGCCACTCCAGGTCGCTGACGCGGTTGCGTGGCTCTTCCTCTTTGCTTTTATCACCTGGAATCAGTTACGCGCGGTGTTGAAGCAGAAAGAGATCACGCGCGAAGTGATCAGTCTTTCGATCTCTGTGTATCTGCTCTTCGGATTGACCTTCGCGCTGTTCTATATCCTCCTCCACGAACTGCAGGCCAACGCTTTCAGCTTCGGCGGAACGGCTCCGGCTAGCGACACACAATCATTCCCGGTTCTGGCATACTTCAGCTTGACCACCCTCTCGACTATCGGATTTGGCGACATTACGCCCGTTACTTTGCAGGCGCGCTATGCGGCAGTCACCGAAGGCATCACGGGACAGTTCTATCTCGCAATCCTGGTTGCCCGGCTGGTTGGAATGCAGATGAGCCAGCCTGCGAGTCGAGACAGTAAGAGCTAGGACAGAGCGCCCCGAAAGTTACCTTCCCAGGTGCATCAGGGCGTTTTGTAGCGGAGCGCTGGAAATCTGGAGGATGCCTTCGAATGGACGGTCCAACTCCAGGATAAGGAAGATAGCACCCGAGACCGATATCGCCGCCAACATCAAGCTGATGACGACGGTCAGGTTCTTCGGCGCGAATAATCCGAAACTGGCGAAGATAACGCTCAGCCAGAACACCATCGCCATCAGGAACGGTATCGAGATCGAGCTGCCGGTTTGCTCGAACAGCAACCAGCGCGTTTGTCCCAGGTTCATTGCCAGGGTTAGAGCTGCGGTCTTGAGCGAGCGCTGAGCATCCGTCTGGGGAGTGAGCTCCTGAATCTGATCGTAGACGACTTCGGATCCGGTCGACGAGGGATCCAGCTTGGCCGTGTCGTTTCCGCTCGGAGACCAGACCGCGGCGATCAGCCGCGCGACCGAGTCGCGAAGCTGGTCGCGTTCGGGTTTCGTTTCGGGGCCGTAATGGGCCAGCACCCGGTCGATGAGCACGAAATTCGCCGCCATCTGAACCAGTTCGCCTTTGCGCGCGTCATATGCTGTCTTGGTCGAAGCTACGAGCAGGCCAAGTAGAAGTGCGGTCATCGTGCCGATCAAGCCCATCGCCAGCTTGACCACATCCTTGGTTTCCGCGTTTAAATGCTGCTGGGGCAGGACGTCCCGCAGAAACATACCGATCATCGCGCCGCCGAAGATGCAGGCGAAGACGATTAATCCTATCACCTCAGGATTCGAAGACATTGAAAAAAGCCGGCCTCCGGAACATCAGTAGTCGACCCGAAGGGGTAGCATTAGCGTCGACCTCTTCATAGTAGCGAATCCAGTCGAGCGGCGTGGTTCGCACCTGAGATTCCTCAAGTTGTGTCGCAGGTAACCAAAAAGTCGGGACTAAACGGCCGGCCCATTGTCTGCGAGGATGCGTGGTCAGATCATTGTACTATCGCTTCGCATCAGAAAGGGACGCCGAAAATGAGTAGTGCAGTCATCGGTAGAATTTCAATCGTACTGTATCTCGTCATCCTTCTCTGTCTGCTCTCCTTTGTGAAAGTGGCGCATGCATGCACCGGCATAAGGTTCACTGCCGCGGACGGCACCGTGGTCTACGCGCGCACGCCGGAGTTCGGCGTCGATCTCGACTCCAGCGTGCCCATGGTGCCGCGGCAACTAACTATAGTAAGTGTATACTCAGTTGAATAGTCATTAGCTGATTAGCATGGCTAATTTGACACCTTTCACACAAAGGCGATAAACTTCGAGTTGTCGGAATCGTAAAACGAATCGAGCCCGACCTTGATCCAGCCTGACCAGTGGCCCTTCCTGCTCGCCTTTGACCACGCTCCGCTAGACCAACACCAATCGTAAGACAGCAAGGCTTGAGGGAGGCCCTATGGGACAACCTCGTTTCCATCCAATGCGTAACGCTCTGGCTGCGTTAACCGTGGCCGCGGCAATGACCTTGACCTTCGCGGCTCCAGTCGCAGCTGCGCCATGGCAGAAAGCCTGGGGCGACTATGACAATGCTCAGCAATGGCATGACGCCGGCTGGTGGCTGAAAAACCACCACGATTGGGTAACCTCGCATCACCCCGAATGGACCGAGAACTACGCCTCGACGCGCGGACAGATCGGCGATAGCGACCGAATGCACGCGCGCCATTACGGCGACGGAGGACTCGATCGTCTTCATAAGGCGGCGGCGATCGAAGCCGCAAAGAACGAGGAGCGAAAGGCCCGTGGAGCCGAATCAACGAAAACCGAAACGTCAGTCAAAGATGCTCCCGTATCCTAGAGGCAGGTATATGAAGACGATTAAATTTCAAAAAGTAGCGATGACGCTGGGCGGAATCCTGATTGCGACACTTGCAACCGGCTGCCTATACGGCGGCGGTGACTCGGGTTATTCGAGCGGCTACAGTAGCAGTTACAGCAGCTATGGGAGCTCTTATCCTTACAGTGGCTACCACGACAGTGGCTACCGCGGTGGGTATTCGGCGGCGCCTCGCGTCGAAGCGCGCCCTGAAGCGCAGCATGCAAACGTCGACCGCGACAAGATTTCGCTCAAGGACTCTGACCCGGTGAATCGCACCGAAAGAAATTGAACGTCATCTCGCGGCGATGAAGTCGGCGACGAGTTTAATCGCTGCGCTTAGATTGTCAGTCTCGGTGCGGCCGCTGCGCACGCGCGGCTTGAAGGAATGATCCCCATCTTCGAGCCACTCGATCCGGATTGCCGGCGATAGCTTGTAGCCCGCGACGTCTTCCGGAAGGCCGAAGCTGTCCCGCGCTCCCTGGAGAATCAAAGTTGGAGTCCGCAGACCCTCGAGATGCTTCGTTCGCGTCTTCTCGGGCTGGCCCGGCGGATGAAACGGATAGCCGAGGCAAACAAGGCCGAGCACTTTGGCTTCATCCGCGACCATGCTCGCAATCCTGCCGCCGAGTGACTTGCCACCGATGACCAATTTGCTCCCGCCACCGGCCTGATCGATTGCGTCGCGATAGGACTGCATCAGCACGCGCGGCGGATCCGGTGCTCCCCCCTTGCCGGTCTCGCGCCGGCGCTGCATGTACGGAAACTCAAACCGAATCACGCGAATGCCCGACGCGGCGGCCACTCCTGCTGCGACGCACTGCATGAAAGTCGAATCCATCAGCGCGCCGGCACCATGCGCGAACAGAAACGATTTCGCAGCTGTCTTCGGTCCGTCGATCAGGAACTCCGTCATAGCTGCTCCTGCCCGTTGAACAGTGAACTACATCTCGTCGCTCAGGGCGAATTTGCTTGCAAACCTGTCATTAACGCCGCGACCGCCGCCTCAACCAGCGGTCCGCGCTCCGAGAGCAGGTACCCGGGACGGGCGATCATCAGCGAGACGAGACCATGCGCTGTAGCCCAGATTGTCTGAGTGACCAGGCTGACATCGCCATCTTTTAGTTCCCCGTTTTCAATCAACGGGGCGACCTGATCGCGAAACAGCAGGAAGGACTGAACGCCGATTCCCTGCAGTTCGAAAGGCAGGGACAGGTCTTTGTGGCGGGTAAATTTAGGCGCTGAATTGCCCACCATAAGGGTCAGCTGATACTCGTCCGGATGCTGCAGCCCAAACTCCACATAGGCTTCGAACAAACGCCGAATCGCGTCGGGAGAGTTTTTCGACTTTGCGCTCACGGCGCGAATTCGTTGTGCGAGACCCTCGAAGGTGCCGCGGCAGACCGCATCAAGGATCTCTTCTTTGCTCTTGAAATAGACGTAGACGCCGGTCTGCGAAAGGCCGACGCGTGCGGCGAGCTTGCGCGTCGTAAAGTTTTCGTAGCCCTGCTTGAGAAAGAGCTGTTTGGCGGCGGCGAGAATCTCCCCGCGGCGCTCGTGGCCCAGTCCGCGCGGCTTGCGTCGCGGCCGAGCGATTCGGATCCGCGCTTTAGCTTTCATAAGTTCGTGACATCGGCGCCTTGACTCGGTCCTACGTTGATAGCATACCAGAGGTGTTCAGTGAATACTGTTCACTGAACACTATAACTCCAGGAGTTGCGAACTTCATGCTGAACGATTTCAAGGGACTCTCGGCCGTGGCGACCGTGATCCTCGCGATGCTCGCCGTCGGTGCACCGGCCGAGGCTGCCGCCTCCGCTCGCGATATGAGCGCGCTAGCCGCCGCGAGCTACATCTATATCGCCACTGTGCGCAAGGACGGTAGTCAGAGCACGGCAGCGCCGGTGTGGTTTATCGCAAAGCCAGACGGCGAGATTCTGATCGACACGAACAGCGATAGCTGGAAGGCGAAACGACTCAGGCGGGGCAGCCCGTTCCTGGTCTGGATCGGTTCGCGCACCGGGCCCGCGTTCATCGGCAAAGCGGAGTTCGTCAACGATCGAGCCGTTCAGGATGAAATGATTGCGGCGATTCCTAACAAGTACTGGCTCGCGTGGTTCGGTCTGTTCGGCCCCAAACGCGAGCGCTTCGACTCGGGCAAGGTTGTTACCATTCGAATTTCGCCTGCGCGCGATTTGGCCGACGGCTTTCAATCGCAGCCGGGCACGCCTGCACCGGCGCTCCCATAAAAATGGGAGGGCGAAACCCATTCAGGATTTCGCCCTCCCTGTCCGTACGCGTTTAACCTATGCGTGCGCTGCCGCCGGTGCCGGCGCCGACGCTCTCAGCGGTGCCGTAGCATCCGCGAATTCCGCCAGGAAGCGTGCGACGCTCGGCCGGTTGCGCATCCGCGTAAGCCAGCTCGACAGGTTGCCAAACTCTGGCGCCGGAGCGCCCTCCATCAACGAAGCGATATTGATCGGCGAGAAGCACGAGATGTCGGCGACGCTGAATTCGCCGCACAGGTAATCGCGCTTGCCGAGCTCGCGCTCGAGCCGCTGGTACTGGCGGGCGAGCTCGGCCTTGGTCTCCGCGACCGACTCGCGATCCCGCGTCGACGGGTCAGGCTTCAGCAGCACCTCGCGCACCAGCACGCCGAGATTCGGCGCCAGCAGCGTGTCGCCAAGGTCTTCGAGCATCCTGCATCGTGCACGCTCCGCCACGCCGGTCGGGAACAGCGGCGTTTTCGGGACGCGCTCCTCCAGGTACTCGAGGATAATAGTCGAATCGGGGATCACCGCCTCGCCATCGACGAGCACCGGAATCTGCGCCTTGGGATTCAGCCGCGGCAGCTCCTCCGGCTTGATCCATCCGGTGGCCGGGGTCCAGTTCACCAGCTGGGTTTCGTGCGCGATCGCCTTTTCGAACATCGCGATCCGCGGTTTCGCGCTGTACACGCTAAGAGGTGAGTAATAGAGCTTCATAATCGTCCTCCGTGGAAATTTTTGAGCAGTGATTTTTTCGTCTAAACGCCGACGAAGGCGATCAGGTCGCTGTTGAGACGCTCGATATGCGTCAGCATCAGACCGTGCGGCGCACCTTCGTACACTCTGAGCTCGCTGTTGGGCATCAGCTTCGCAGTGCGGCGTCCCGTTAAATCGAGCGGCGCGGACGCGTCGGCGGTGCCATGGATGATGAGCGTCGGCAGCGCGATCTTCGGCAGCTCGGCGCGGAAATCAGTTTCAGTCACCGCGCGATTACATTCGATCACCGCGTGCAACGAGGCTTGCAGCATCTGATTCAATCCCCATTGCAGGATCTGACTTGAAGTATCCGGCATCACGAATGGGCGGGCGTTATCGGCGAGCCATCCCGGAAAATCCTTGAGCCACGCAGCGCGCATCTGTTCGGCGAACGCTCCCGGAATGCCGTCGGGATTGTCGGGAGTCTGCAGCATGAAGGGCGTCGTCGGCGCGATAAAGACCAGCCGCGCGACGCGCGCGGATCCGTGACGCGTCAGGTAGCGCACGATTTCGCCGGGAGCCATCGAATGGCCAATCAGCGTCAGCTCTCGCAGATCGAGGTGCTCGATGATCGCAGCGAGGTCATCGGCCAGCGTATCGTAATCGTAACCGTGGCCGGGCTGGCTCGAGCGGCCGTGCCCGCGCCGATCGTAAGCGATACATCGCGCGCCGCGCTGAACCATCGGCACCATCTGGTACTGCCACATGTCGGAATTCATCGCCCAGCTCGACACGAACAGCACCGGCTTACCGGTGCCCCAATCCTTGCAGTAGAGCGCCGTGCCGTCGTCGGCCGCGATGTACGGCAACTGCGGAACTGATTTGGGGATTTCTCGTCGATCCATGATGCTACCTCGCAGTTTCAGGTTGAGATCACTTTTTCGGCTCGCTTGGAATCACCATCTGTGTTTGCGTGACGATCGCGAGCAGCTTGCCGGCCTCCGAGGCCACCCGTGTCTGCCAGACCATCGTGCGCCGGCCGCGATGTATCGCGACGCACTCCGCTCGCACGGTAGTGCCGGCCATCGCCGGTCCAAGGAAGTTCGTCTTCGATTCGATCGTCGTGGTCGTGGCGCCGTCGCGCAGGTTCAGCGAGGTCGCACAGCCGCCGAGCGTGTCGGCCAGCGCCATCATCGCGCCGCCGTGCAGAATCGCGGGCCGCGTGCACATGTCCTCGCGCACCTTCATCTCCGCCGTAACGCATTCGGGCGTCGCACTCAGGAACCTGATTCCGAGCAGCCCGGCGAAAGGCAGCATGTCGCGCGTGAGTTGTTCTGTTGCATCCATCAACCAGCATCATGGACTTGCGGTTAAATAGGAGTGGACCAGCAATAGAGCCACTTTAAGTTCAAAATAGGGATCCACTTTCATCATCGGCGGCGGCGTACTACGGTCGCCTTTAGTTGAGGTGCTCAGATGTTCCTGAAACTGGATGCGAACGGCGCGCTGTACGATCAGATTTACCGGGCGCTCAGGGGTCAGATTCTCAACGGCCGGGTGTCCGCGGCGGCTCGCGTGCCTGCCACGCGTGAGCTCGCGCTCGAGCTGGGCGTTTCGCGCAACGTCGCGATAATGGCGTACCGGCAATTGCTCGACGAGGGTTACCTGACAACGCGAACAGGCGCGGGCACGTTCGTCGCGCGCGAACTGCCGCGCCATCTCACGACTGCGGCCGCACGGCGCCGTCCAGCGCCGGCGCGCACTCCCGCTTCAATGCATCTGTCGGCGTATGCTCGCCGCACCCGCGAGGCATCGAGCGGTACGCAGTTCACCTGGGAGCCGGACCACGATGTGTTGCCGTATGACTTTCGCTACGGCCGGCCTTCGTTCACCGATTTTCCGCATGAGACATGGTGCCGCGTGATGGCCCGGCGATCGCGCCGCGTCACACTGCGCGACCTCGACTACGGACCGCCCGAGGGATTGCCCGCACTGCGCGAGACGATTGCCGAATATGTCGCGCGCGCCCGCGCGATTCCATGCACGCCCGCTCAGGTGCTCGTCGTCAACGGCTCGCAACAGGCGCTCGACCTGGCGGCGCGCGTGCTGGTCGATCCCGGCGACGTCGTGCTGATGGAAGAACCGCACTATCGCGGTGCGCGCAACGTGATGCGAGCGGCGGGCGCGAAGATCGAAACCATCGCGGTCGATGAGCATGGCCTTCGCACCGGCCAGCTCAACGATCGCGGCACGCAGAGCCGCCTCGCGATCGTGACTCCTTCCCATCAGTTTCCCACTGGCGCGGTGATGCCGCTTGGGCGGCGGCTCGAGCTGCTCGCATGGGCGCGGCATTCCGGCGCATGCATCTTCGAGGACGACTACGACAGCGAGTATCGCTACTCGGGCCGCCCTATCGAAGCTCTGGCCGCGCTCGACGACAGCAGCCGGGTGCTTTATGCGGCGACGTTCTCGAAAGTGATGTATCCGTCGCTGCGGCTCGGCTACATGATTCTTCCCGAGCCGCTAATCGAACCGCTGCGATCGGCCAAGGCGCTGATCGACACGGGAGGTCCAACTCTCGCGCAGGCCGCGCTGGTCGATTTTATTCGTGACGGGCACTTTGAGCGTCATCTGCATCGAATGCGCATGCGCAACTCGCGCCGGCGAGCCGCGATGCTCGACGCGATCGAGCGCCATCTCGGCGCCCGCGCTCACGTCACCGGCGTCAACGCTGGCCTTCACTTGGTGATGTGGCTGCGCGATTTGCCCGCATCGAGGGCGCGCGAGTTGCGGATACGTGCGGCAAGGGCGGGGGTAGGCGTTTACCCGGTTGCGCCGTTTTATCTGAACCCGCCGCGGCAGACCGGTCTGCTGCTGGGTTATGCGTCGATGCCCGAAAAGCAGTTAGCAGAGGGCATCAGGCGCCTCGCATCGGTGATCGATTCGATGCGAGGCACCTGACGTCCTTCAATCACTCAAGAGGACCAGCCCTGGCGATTGTAGTAGTTCACCACCAACTCGACGATCTGATCGGTGGTCTTGTTGACCAGGTAGCCGGTCGAAGACGTCACGTTTTTGACGCCACCAGCCGCAACGTTCACGCCGAGCGACACGGCCGCGGCAGTTCCGCCCGCTGCTGCGCCTGCCGGTCCGGTGATTCCCGCTCCGGGCATATAGCCGCTATCCGCGCTGGTGCTGAAGTCCATTATCTCGCTCGAGCCCTGGTCCGTTTTCTGAATGACCTGCACCACTGCCTCGACTTTCGACGCGCCTACGCCAAGGCCAATGACCATTCGCCGAAGCCGGTTGCCTTCGCTGATATCGGTGAACTGTCCATCGAGGATAAGGACGTTGTTACCGGTGGGCGGCACTCCCCGCTGCATGCAGGTCGAAGGGATGCCCTTTGCGCTCAAGCTGGTCGCGACCTGGACGCAGATATTTTGCGCAGTCTGATGCGCAAGCTGGATCTGATCGGCGCTTTCGTTCTCATCCGTCATGTTTCTGTAGGCGACCTGGAAAATACCAGAGTTCAGCGAGACATCCGCGGAATCTACCGCAAACGGGTAGACGAAAACCTGGCTGGGCGGCCCGGCCGTGACCACCGGCGCGGCGGTGCTCTGCTGCGTGACCTGTGCACCCGCGCATCCGAACGCCGCCAGCGCGAGCAACACGTACATTCGATTAAGAATTTGGGACTTCATAGTATTCCTCACCTCGATCATCATTGATTCGCTCCCACCGCGAACGTTGGCATGTTATCGCACCTGTTCCGGCTAATCGGCAAAGTCAGCCGACATTTTGCAGATCGCTGCGCTCTGCCGCTATTGGCCCTTGGTACAATAGATGAGGCGGGTAGGGGCAGCGCGCCGCGCGCGGCTTGATCGATCGTTTCGGCTGATTACTTGCCGGTGCCGGTCAGATGCACTTCCTGCGGAGCACCGATTCCGTTGTCGTTGATCATAAGCATGCCGTTCGCGGCTCCCGGCGCCGCCGGAGCGAAGGTTACGCTCACGTCGCATTTCTGACCCGGTCCGAGCGACGCGGGACAGTCGCTGTTCGCCGTAAAGCCCGCGCTGACGGAAGGATTGAATATCAGGACCGACTGCGACTTCTTGCCTTTCTTGTTGCTGATCGAAACGTTCTTCGCGGCGCTGGTCGTTCCGGTTTTGACTTTGCCGAATTTGAGGGTCTTGGGCTTAATCGTCAGCTTCTCCGGCACCATCGTGGGAGTTGCGGTCGGCGTTGCGGTTGCAGTCGGAGTCGGCGTCGAGGTGGCGCCGGTGGAAGTCGGCGTCGGGCTGGTCGAAGTGGCGGTTGCGGTGGGAGTCGGCGCGGGCGACAGATCGATTCTCGCGGCGTAGCCGTTGGCGATGCCACCGAAAGTGGATTGCGCCGCGCCCGGCTGAGGTTCAATCGGGAAACCAGTGTTCGAGAACGTTGCGCCGGTGAGATAGATCGTCGAGCCCGCAGGATTCACGGCGACTCCTGCGCCAGTGTCAAAACTCGGCCCGCCGAAGTAGGACGAGAACAGGATCGCGCTGCCAGCAGGGTTGATTTCGGAGACGAACGCGTCGCGCTGTAGCGAGGTTCCGGCGAGGTTGCTGTTCACCGCCTGCATCGAGCCGCCGACGTTGTTGACTCCCGTCGCCGAGGCCGCAAACGTGCTGCCCTGGTTCGTGCTCACGAACACGGTGCTCTCGTTCTGGCTCGTGACGCCGGCAAGGATCGTGGTGGGCGTCGTGCCGCCGTCGTGCCCGAGGGCAAAGACGCTCGGATCGGGCCGCGAAATCGAGGCTTTGTTGAATTCCGTGTCGTTGATGCTGACCCACAGGCCGTCGCCCAGCGTGCCTGCGTAAATCACGTCGTCGACCTTGTCCGCGTCCATCGAGAACACGGCGTCGAAGTTGAAATTGGTAGGAGTGAAGTCTGGCGGGCTGTCGACGCCGACGTCGCTACTCGAGTAGACGCCGTGATTGGTGCCGGCCAGCACGACGTTGCTCACCGGGTCGCTCGTGACCGAAAACACCTCGAACGCGCTCGGCGGCTGAAGGCCGGCGCAGGCGACGAACGAGCTCCCACCCATGCCGCTGAATTGCAATCCTTCGTCGGTGGTGCCCGCGAAAACTTGCGTATTGGAAAGCTTGCGCATTACTTTCTTGCCGCCCTTGGCCAGAAGATCCGCAATCAATGTCACCAGATGACTGCCGAGGCCGGTCGCGGAGAAAGTCGAGCCGCCATCGGTCGAGGTGAAAAGTCCGGTCGGTGTTCCGGCGAACAACACCGGCGGCGTCAGTCCCCCCTCGTAGTCGAGCGCGGTGACCGCGCCCGCCGGCAGGCCGGTCGCTGCGAGTTTGGTGAAGTTGATCCCGTCGGTGCTCGAGAACAGCCCCGCGGTCGAGCCGACGTAGTCAGTGCCGCTGCCATTGCTTTGGAACGCGAGCGGCGCGCCGTTGGCATTGATCCAGTTGGTCGCTTCGAGATCGGTGAAATCGTCGGCGCTCGCGAAGAGCCTGCCGTTAGGATTCAGATTCGATGCTTCGACATGGTTGGCGCTGGTTGGAAAAGCGGCCGAGTTCGTCTGACCAGTCACGTAGGCGTCGCCCGCTGAATCGACGGCGATACCGTTCATCGCCGCCAGGTTGAGGCCGTTGGCGCCGCCGAGCAGCGTGACGTAGGGCGTCGAGCCGGTTGAATCCAGCTCGGCGACGAACAAGTCGGCGCTACCGGCGAAGGTGCGCTGCGCCAGCGCACCCGCCGTCAACGGAAAGTCGGGCGAGAGAGTCGTGCCAACTACGTACGCATTGCAGTTGCTGGCGCAACCCGGAACGAGCGCGATTCCCGTTCCCTCGTCGAAGCCGCCGCCGCCGAGAAAAGTGCGGTAGCTAACCAACGAGCCGGTCGAGTTCAGCTTGAGGACGAACGCATCGGACGTTCCGCCGAAGTTTCCGGCCGCAACCGCCAGGTCCGATGGGAAGTTCGCGGTGTCGGCCGCGCCGGTCAGGTAGATCGAACCGCCGCCATCCACCGCGACGCTGTTGGCTTGACTGCGATGCGACCCGCCCAGCAGCGTCGTGAAAGTCAGCGCAGAGCCGTCGGCTGCGACCTGTCCAACCCACGCGTCTTCGGTGCCTTCAAAGGAGCCGTTGGTAACTGGGAAACCGGACGAGTCCGTCAAGCCGGCGACCGTCGGAGAGCATGGCGTAGTGCAGCCGTCGGGAATCGCGATGCTCGCGGCGGAATCGTGGCCCGTGCTCCCGATATATCTCGCCCACAACAGCGCGCCGGCGGGGTCGAACTTTGCCACCCACGCGTCGCCGTCGCCGCCGTAGCTCGTAGTGTTGGTCGGATCGGCAAAGTCGGGAGACTCGGTGTAGCCCGCGACGTAGGCGGCGCCGGTCGAATCGACCGCGATCGAATTGGCGACGTCGTAATCGCTGCCGCCAATCAGGGTCGAGTAAACGACCGCGGTGCCGCTCGGGTTAAGCACCTGCACGAACGCGTCGCTGCCGCCGCCCGCATAGGCGGGGCCTCCCGTGGTAGGAAACGGAGTTTCGCAGGCGACGCAAGTGTCGGAGGCCCAACCCGCGATGTAGCCATTGCCGATTCCGTCAACAGCGATCGCGTTAGCCTGCGCGAGCGACCCGCCAATGTAGCTGGAATAGGTGATAGCCGGATCGATCGTCAGCGCGTTGGAGCGATCGTATGCGCTCAATTCGAACGCGAGCTTGTTCCCGTTCGCGATTCGATATCGCACCTCGACGGGATGGCGAATTCCGTCGCGTGTCTGCCAGGCGGCCGGCTTTCGCAGCATGATCGACTTTTTGCCGGCGTGCATTACAGCGTCACCGTCGCGCTCGACGTCGAGGCGGCCGGCGCCGTTAACGCCCATCAGAATCCGCGACGGATCCGCTCCGGCCGCGATGTCGAAGTCGAATTCGACGCGCCCGTTTTGCCCATGGTAAACGACGTCGATCCCGGGATAGGCGGCGCGATACGTCACATCGGAAAAAGTTGGAACCCTGGAATGCCAGTTGGCCGGGTTCGAGCCGACGAAATAGTTCGAGACGCCGGGCAAGCGGCCGCCGCCCGAAGCTTTCGAGTCGCGATTGGCGCCTTCGAGATTTATCCGCACGACTTGCGCATTCGGTCCGCCGCTTCGTGAAGATAACGCCGCGTCTGCGAGCGCCAGGGTCGCGGCCGCCGGTGACAGGTAGATCGAGAATCCGGCGCCGCGCGCAATGTAGTCGACGCCCGTGCGCGCCTGACCGACATTCGGCTCGAAGCTGAGCGGCAACTGGCCATACGCGCGCGCGACTCCAAGACGTCTCGACGCGATATCGTTCTTAGCGGAGCGAGCGGACTGATCGGTACGATTGGCGGGGACGGACGCCGTCAAAGCGGCGCAGCTGATCGCGAGCAGGGCGAGAATCGAGCCGCGTCTGACGCGCGAATTACCGTATGCCATCTGTCACTCGCGTCAATCTCCAGAAAATGCACTTCTGTGCCGTTTGACGAGTCTTATTGCTATTAGCCTAGCAAATTCGTGTCAAGATGAACTCGCGATGCGCTTGAAGAGCAGGGCGGCGCCTTCGTAAATCGTAGCGCCGTCGTCGGGAGCGCCGACGAATTCGGCGATCTGCCGCATCTCATCGACAAAGCGGTACGCCTTCGGACGCATGGCGGGAAGGAAACGATCCAGATGCTTCAGGAAGTTCGGCTGCGTGCGCGCGAGTTCTGCTCGCAGCGCGTCGGTCACCCCTTCACGCTCGGCCGCGCCGAGCATCGTCGCGCATAGCGCGGTGAAACCCTTGGTCAGACCGGCGTATCCGAGCTTGAGGCCCGAGGCGTCGCCGATAGGACCGTCGAGAATCGAAATGTCGAGGCCGAAGCTGGTCAGCCGTGTCAGCAGATAAGCGTCGCGCCCCGACGCATAAAAACGCGGACCCTTTGCGGGATCCTGCGTGCCGGCGGCTGGCGGTCCGCCGATGATGCCGGCATCGATGAAGTTGGTGGCGTCGAAGAGCTCGCAGATGCGGCGGCAAGTCGCGGGCGAAATCGCGTTGCATTCGACATAGACGGGCGGCACGTCGGCGCGGCTGATCGGACCGCGAAGACGTTCCGCGACTTCGACGGCGACGCCGGGAGGAACGATCGACAGCACGAACGCTGCGCCGCGCACGAGCGAATCGTCGTCGTCGACTACTTCGATGCCGGCGGCGCGAATGCGCGCGACACTTTCGGCGCTTCGACCCGCGAGCGATGTCACCACGCGCGCACCCGCTTCGTGCAGCCGGCGTCCGACTGCGGCACCCATCTCGCCAGCGCCGACGATCGCAACTGTCAGGGAGTCCCGATCACTCATTGGAGCACTCCTCGAAGAAACTGTGTGTAAAATTTCAGTAGCGGTTGAGGCGCGCCAGCCGATCGGCGTGAAAATTCGAATCGCCAAACAGTTCCTGGCCGACGCGAACCCGCTTCATGAACAAACCGATGTCGAACTCGTCGGTCATCCCGATGCCGCCGTGCATCTGGACCGCTTCCTGCACGGCGAGCGTGGCGCTGAGGCCGGCGCGCGCCTTGGCGACCGAAACGATCGGACCGGCGTTGTCGTAGGAGTCGTCGAGCGTCTGCAATGCTTTGAGCACGGCCGCGCGGGTGACCTCGAGTTCGCAGTAAAGATGAGCGGCGCGATGCTGCAGCGCCTGGAATTCGCCGATCGCCTTGCCGAATTGTTTGCGTTCTTTCAGATAAGCGACCGTGCGGCTGAACGCTTCCTCGCTCGCACCGACCATCTCGGCTGCCACGGCAGCGCGGCCGACATTCAGCACGCCCTCGAGGACGTCCCAGGCCGCATCGACTTTGCCGAGAACATTATCGGCGCCGAGGTTCACGTCCTCGAACGTAAGACGCGCCGCGTTGTGCGAATCGACAATCGGCGTGCGCTCCGCATGCACTCCCGGCGCGTGCGGATCAACAATGAACAGCGTGAGGCCGCTTGTATTGCCCGGTTTGTCGGCGGTGCGAGCGACGACGATCAGAAGATCGGCGACGTGGCCATCGATCACGAAGCTCTTGGCGCCGTTCAGCTTGAAGCCGTTGCCGGCGCGAGCGGCGGTCGTCGCTGTATGGTCGGGGTGATGCTTCGCCGTTTCATCGACTGCCAAAGTTGCGATCAGCTCGCCGGCAACGATCTTTGGCAGGTACAATTCTTTCTGCTTGTCGCTACCCGCTCGAGCAATCGCGGTCGCGGCCAGCACTGCAGTCGAAAGAAAAGGCGAGGGCGTGAGCGTATGCCCCAGCTCTTCCATCACGACGCCGGCCTCGACGTGTCCAAGTCCAAGGCCGCCGTAGTCCTGCGGAACGAGGATTCCCGCCCAGCCCAGCTCGACGAACTCTTTCCACAGCGCGCGCGAGAAGCCATCGGCGTCGCGCTTGTCGCGCAGCGCGCGGAAATGAGCGATAGGTGCGTTTTTGGCGAGGAAGCCGCGCGCATTGTCGCGCAGCATCGTCTGCTCATCATTCAGAACTAGCGCCATGTGATGAAATCCAGGCTCGCCGAACTGCTACGCACCGGGCAAGCCCAGAATTCGCTTGGCGATGATGTTGAGCTGAACCTCGCTGGTCCCGCCCTCGATCGAATTCGCCTTCGAACGCAGCCACGCGCGAGCGGTGCGGCCTTCGCGCGAGCGCTCGCCTTCCCATTCCAGCGCATCCGTGCCGCCGGCCGACATCACCAGTTCCATTCGCCGCTTGTTGAGTTCGGTGCCGTAGTATTTCAGCAGCGAAGAGATGGCGGGATGAGCCTTTCCAGCCTTCGCCATGTCGCCCACGCGATCCATCGCGAGCCGGAACGCGAGCGCGTCGATCTCGAACGCCGCGATCTGCCCGCGCAGCACGGTGTCCGCGAGCTTGCCGTTGTCAGTACCGACGCTGTCGCTCGCGACCTGGCCGAGCGACCGGGTCTCGGTCGTGCCGCCCATTCCGCCGATCATGTCGCGCTCATGCGTGAGCAGGTATTTCGCGATGTCCCATCCCTTGTTGAGCTTGCCGACGAGGTTCGCCTTCGGCACCAGCACGTCGTCGAAAAAAGTCTGGCAGAACGGCGACGCGCCCGAGATGAGCGTGATTGGCTTGGTCGATACGCCCGCGCTTTCCATATCGAACAGGATGAAGCTGATGCCCTCGTGCTTGGGTGCGTTGGGGTCGGTGCGCACCAGGCAAAAAATCCAATCCGCCTTGTCGGCGTAAGAGGTCCAGATCTTCGAGCCGTTGACGAGAAACTGATCGCCTTTGTCCTCGGCCCGCGTTTGCAGCGACGCGAGGTCGGAACCGGAGCCAGGTTCCGAGTAGCCCTGGCACCATCGGATCTCGCCGCGCGCGATTTTCGGCAGATGCTCGCGCTTCTGCTCTTCGGAGCCGTACTTCAACAGCGCCGGGCCGAGCATCCAGATGCCGAAGCTGTCGAGCGGCGAACGGCAGTTGAGCGCGCGCATTTCCTGGCGCAGGATTTTGGTCTCGTCGCGCGAGAGGCCACCGCCGCCGTATTCGCGCGGCCACTCGGGCACTGTCCAGCCCTTGGCGCCCATCCGTTCGAGCCATTGGCGCTGCGCGTCGGATTGAAAAACCCAATGCCGGCCGCCCCAGCAGGTGTCTTCTTCAGTCTGGGCCGGACGCCGCATCTCGGGAGGACAGTTCGCCTCCAGCCATGCGCGCGTCTCTTTACGAAAGTTTTCCAGATTCTCCATAGATACGTCTGGTGTTAATAGGTCTGCCCGCTTTATTCAAGGTTTGGTGCCATCGTGCGAGCCGAGTCACCGCTTGAAGGGGTCTACACCGAACGCGTCGGCTTGCATCTGATGCCCGTAAATGTCGCCGTTGAAGTATTCCGACTGGAAGGTCGCGGGCCGCGCGCCCCATCCATATTCGAACATCCAGCCCGAAGGATTGCGGAAGTAGAACGAGTACATGTGATCGTTTGAATGCTTGCCCGGCGTGATCGTCACCGGAACTTTATTCTTGCAAACCAGGTCGTAGGTCATGCCGACGTCGTCGAGATTGTCCACCTCGATCATTATATGGTTGAGCCGGCGGTCGCCTCCGGGAATTCCGAATGCGACGGTGTGATCGCGGTCGTTGCAGTGCATGAAGACCAGCCCGGCGCGCTTGCCCTTGCCGAATGTGTACTCGATGCCGCCGCGCATTCCGAGCTGCATGTAAAAGCGCCGGGCCGCCTCGACGTCGCGCTCGCGGACGATGCAGTGGCCCAAGCCGCCGCTGCCCGTCTTGAAGCGTCCATGCATGCCGCGGCCTGGATGGAACGGCTTGCTGAATTGAGTGAGCGGGCCGTGATAAATCTCGACTGGATTGCCGTCGGGGTCGCTCAGCTTCATGACTTCGAGCACTCGGCGCTCGTCGGCCTCGTCGTCAGAGCCGACGCGGAACTTGATTCCACCCTCGGACAGTTGACGCTGCATCTGCGCGAACTCGTCGGGGCCCGCAACGCGCAATCCAAGGTACGCGAGGTCGTCGGTGCCGTCGGCGTGCAGCACGATCCGATGATGCAAGTAGTCCATTCGCAGGTAGCATCGATCCGGCTCGCCCTCGTTGGTCACCTCGAAGCCGACAATGTTGCTCGCGAATTCTTTCCACGCGGCGAGGTCCTTCACCCCGACTCCCATGTAGCCTAGCTCTGTTACCTCGATCATATGTGTTTCCTCCGAGCGTTTACCGAGCTTCTGTGCGGACCCAATCGGAACCGAGCGCGACGCGACGCACCGAATCGCCGTCGGTCGGCTGATGACCAACTTTATGCACGGGCGCAGGGGCTTCGACAACCCTGTTCGACAGGCGGCCGAGACCGGTGACCTCGACTTCCACCACGTCGCCGGGGTTCATCGGGCGAGAATTCTTGGGCGTGCCTGATAGCAGGATGTCGCCCGGCAACAGCGTGATGAATCGCGACAAGTCGGCGAGCTGATAGTCAATCGGAAATATCATTTCCGAGATTGCGCCTTCCTGGACCATCTTGCCGTTGATGTAAGTGCGTAATGTCGATTTTCGGATATCGACGCCACTGACTATTCCGGGACCGATTGGACAGAAGCCGTCCTGACCCTTGACCCGCAGCATCGAGCCCGCGTCGGTGTCGCGATAGTCCTGACACCCGACGTCATTGGCGGGTGCGAAGCCGGCAATATAATCCCAGACCTCTTCGCGGCCGACGTTGCGCATCGGCTGGCCGATGATGACGCCGACTTCGCCCTCGTAGTTGAGATACTTGTGCCCGGCCGGGCGGCATAGCACGCCGCGATGAGAATTCAGCGCGGTGACCGGCTTCTGAAAGTAGGTCGGCGTCTCGAGCATCGGCGCTTTGAACTCGACGCGGCGGGAATC
>JBEKLS010000010.1:0-56771 GCA_050010075.1 Binatus sp. (SeqCode)
CTGCGCAAGATGCGCGAGCTCGACCCCGAGGTGATGGGCATCATCGTCACCGCCTACGCCAGCGTAGAGTCGGCAGTCGAGGCGCTGCACCGTGGCGCTTACGACTACATCACCAAGCCGTTTGCCAACGATCACCTTAAGAAAGTGATGCGCAATGCGCTCGAAGGCAAAGCGCTGTTCCGCGAGAATCGTTTTCTGCGCCAGGAACTGCGCGAGAAATACCGCTTCGAGAGCATCATCGGCAAAAGCGACGCGATCGAAAGCACCTTCCGCGTCATGGAAAAAGTCGCGCGCACCGATTCGAGCGTGTTGATCACCGGCGAGTCCGGCACCGGCAAGGAACTCGTCGCGCGGGCGATTCATTTCAGCTCGGATCGCGCCAACAACCGCTTCTTGCCGATCAACTGCGGCGCGCTGCCCGAGAACCTGCTCGAAAGCGAGCTCTTCGGCTACAAACGCGGCGCGTTCACAGGTGCCGGGCAGGACAAGGTGGGCCTGCTCAAGGCCGCCGACAAGGGCACTATCCTGCTCGACGAAATTGGCGAGCTGCCGCTGGCGCTGCAGGTCAAGCTGCTGCGCGCGCTGCAGGAACGCGAGGCCTACCCGCTCGGCGCGAACGACCCGGTGGCGTTCGACGTGCGCGTGCTGTGCGCCACCAATAAAAACCTCGAAGCCGAGGTCAAGGCCGGCCGCTTCCGCGAGGAGCTGCTCTACCGAATCAACGTCATCAACATCAATCTGCCCGCGCTGCG
Source organism: Binatus sp. (SeqCode) (assembly GCA_050010075.1). Classification (GTDB taxonomy): domain Bacteria; phylum Desulfobacterota; class Binatia; order Binatales; family Binataceae; genus Binatus. The sequence continues at coordinate 753 of JBEKLS010000010.1, forward strand.
CGAGCGCCAGGACGACATCCCGCTGCTCGCGGCAACGTGCGCGAGCTCGAGAATACAATCGAACGCGCCGCAATCCTGGCCGAGACCGACGTGATCCATTCGCACGACCTGCCGGACAAGCTGCGCAGCACGTCGCCCGTGATGGCGAGTATCGAGAACACGGGGATGACGCTCGAGGAGCTCGAGCGCGAGCATATCAAGCGTGTGCTGGACAAGGTTGAAAACGACAAGGTCAAGGCGGCGCAGGTGCTTGGGATTCACCTCTCGACGCTCTATCGCAAGGTCCAGCGCTATCACCTTGACGGCGACACCCCGGTGCATCAGGAGCCGGCGCGGTCGGCCTGAGCGTCGGGAATAGACGTGGCAATCCGATAGTCAAGGATATAGACTTTCAGGTGGGACGGCAGACCCCGGCCGGCCCGGAGAAAAATATGGACCTCTTTGCGCCAACTCATCTGCTGATCATTCTGCTGATCATCCTGGTCATCTTCGGGCCCAGCAAGCTCGGCGATGTCGGCGGCGCGATGGGCAAGGCGATTCGCGATTTCAAACGCGCGATGAACGAGCCCGACGACGTCGCCAAGACGGTAGCCAAGCCCGACGAAGCCAAGACCGCCGAAGCAGTAAAGCCCGACAAAATTTCCTGACCCGCCGCACCTCGCCGAATTTTCCAAACCGGCCCCGATGACGCGCCACGGCAGTGCGCGTTCGTAGGCGTCGCGTACGACGCCAACCTAACCTTCCATAGAGGAAGGGAACTATCACTATCACGAGAGCAAGATCTCTTATGAAACGGTACATCCTCACCGGTACTCCCGGATGCGGGAAGACTTCGATCATTCGAGCGTTGGAAGTTGCGGGTTATCTGGTCGTCGAAGAAGCGGCGACGGATATTATTGCTCTGCGACAGGCGCAGGGCGTTGATGAACCATGGACTCGCGCGAGTTTCATCGACGACATCACGAATCTGCAGAAGCAGCGGCAGATGCGCGTGGCCGAGCTGTCGTCGGGAGTGCAGTTCTACGATCGGTCGCCGCTATGCACCTATGCGCTGAGTGTCTGGCTTCATTTTCCGATCTCGACAACCCTCGCAAATGAAATGGAGCGGATAAGGGAAGCGCATATTTATCAGCGGCAGGTCTTCTTCATCGAGAACCTGGGATTCTGCGAGCCTTCTGCAGCAAGAAAGATCAGCTTCGAAGAATCCCTCGCATTTGAAAAAGTTCACGAAGAGACTTACCGATCATTCGGCTACGACTGCATAAGAGTCCCAGCTAAAGACCTGGCCGCGCGAGTAAGTCAGATCGAGCGCCACGTCTCAGCTGCCCTTGACCACTAAGGTGCAGGGGTTACCCCTGCCCAAGGAGGTGCGGAACCCACGGTGGGTTCCGCATTTAATCAAGTGATCTACCCTTCCCCCTAATTCCGCCGATAAGGCTCCCCGAGCGCGCTAGGCGCCGCCGCCTGCCCGCCAAAGCCTGCAAGCACGACGAGCGTGAGCACATACGGCAGCGCGAGAAATAGCTGGTACGGCACGACGGTGCCGAGTGCCTGCAATCCGAATTGCAGCGCCATCGCAGCGCCGAATAGCAACGAGGCGGCGGCGAGTCCCCACGAATTCCAGCGCCCTACTATCACGACCGACAGCGCGACGAAGCCGCGGCCGGCCGAGATATTCTCGACGAAGGTGTTGGCGTAGGCGAGCGTCAGGAACGCGCCGGCCAGTCCCGTCAGCGCGCCCGATACGACCAGCGCCTGCCAGCGAGTTGCGATTACGCCGAGGCCGAGCGCGTCGGCCGCTGCGGGACGCTCGCCGCAAGCGCGCAGTCGAAGGCCGTAGCGCGTGCGCGCGATCACGTACCAGAGCACCGGCACGAGAATGAACGTGAGATATACGAGCGCGTTGTGATCGAACAGCACCGGCCCGACGAGCGGGATTCGCGCCAGCGGCCCGAGCGGGATTTTCGCGATCGGCGCCACCATGAACGCCTTGCCGGTCTCGCCGAAGAGCTTGCGATAGAAGACTCCCGTTAAGCCGAGCGCGAGGATACTCACCGCGGTGCCGGTAACGACCTGGTTGACGGCGAGATTGACGACGAGGATCGCGAAGATTGCGTTGATCGCGATGCCCGCGGCGATTGCACCCGCCAGGCCGAGCGCGGTGCTGCCGCTGAAGTACGCGATCGAGAGCGCGGCGAATGCGCCCGCCAGCATCGCGCCTTCGATCCCGATATTCACGACGCCGCTTTCCTCGACCAGCAGCTCGCCCAACGCTGCCAGCAGGATCGGAGTCGCCATCGTGATCACCGAGATCAGAAACGCTTCAAGCATCCGGCATCTCCGCGACCGGCGGCACCGCGGCCGCGTCATCCGCTGATGCGCCAAAAATCTGCTCGCGCAATCCGCTCCACGCCGGCGTGTCGAACGCGAGAATGATCAGAATCACCAATCCCTGTATCACCTGCACCAGCTCGGGCGAGATTCCCTGCGTCCGCTGCATCGCCTGTGAGCCGTTGTCGAGAGCGCCGAACAGGAGAGCGGCGGGAATGATCGCGAGCGGATTCAGGCGCGCGACCAATGCGACTGCGATCGCCTCGAAGCCCCAGCCGGGCGACAGCTTCTCGTACAATCGATGCGAGATTGCGGAGATCTGCACCGCCCCGCCGAGCCCGGCCATCGCCCCCGTCAGTGCCATCACCCAGACCGTGAGCGCGGGGATTCGCACGCCGAAAAATGTGGCCGCGCGTCGGTTGCGGCCCATCGCGCGCAGCTCGAATCCAGCGCCAGTGTTGAACAACAGGGCGTAACATGCGCCCGCGAGCAGAACGGCGAGCAGCATGCCAAGGTTGAGGCGGCTCGGCGCGAAGTAAAAATCGAACTGCGCGGCGAGCGCGATTGGCGAGCTGGTCGGATACGCGCCCGACGGTTCCATCAGCGGACCATGCACCATCCAGCTCAACGCCTGCACGGCGACGAAGTTGAGCATGATCGTGCTGATGACCTCGTTGACGTCGCGGCGCGCGCGAAGCCATCCGGCGACGCCGCCCCAGACCGCGCCGCCGAAAGCGCCGGCGGCGAGGATGATCGCGATTGCGATCGCATGCGGAAAGTCGCCGAGATGAGGTCCGACCGCGCCGGCCGCGATTGCGCCGATCGTGAGTTGTCCGTCGGCGCCGATATTCCACAGCGCGCCCGAGAATGCGATCGAGACCGCGAGCCCGGTGAAGATCAGCGGCGTCGATTTCACGAGCGTCTCCGAGCAGGCGTACCAACTGCCGAACGCGCCGTCGGCGAGTGCCGCGAACACGCCAATCGGAGATGCGCCGAGTGCGGCGAGAACGATCGCGATGAGTGCGGCGGCAACCGCCAGCGCCGCGAAGGGTTTCGCGATCGCGGACAGCATCAGTCGCGCGCCCCGGCCATCAGCAGGCCCAGCCGCTCGGGATCGCGCTCGCCCGGATTCGTCTCGCGAATTTTTCCGCGGCTGAGAATCAGCAGCCGGCCGCATATCGCCAGCAGCTCGTCGAGGTCGCTCGAAATCAGCAGCACCGCGCCGCCGCTCGCGGCGAAGTCGAGAATCGTGCGATGCACTTCCGCGGTCGCCGCGAGATCCAGCCCGCGGCAAATATTGTGCGCAACGATTACGCGCGGACGCGACGCGATCGCACGCGCCACCTCCAGCCGCTGCCGATTCCCGCCCGAAAGTGCGCCGGCGAGCGTTTCAGGACCGGGCGCGCGAATCCGAAAACGCTCGATCAATTCGCGTGATAGCTCGGCCGCGCGCGCCGTGTTCAGCCATCCATGCGACGTCGCCTGCTCCCGGAGCGGACGTGCGAGAATCAGGTTTTCCCACAAGCGCATGTCGAGGATCAGTCCGTCGAGGTCGCGATTTTGCGGTATCACCGCCAGTTCGCCATCCGACGTTATCTTACCGCCGCTCGGCCGACGCACATCCGCGAGCACCTCGACCAGTTCGGTCTGGCCGTTGCCGTCGATGCCCGCGATTCCCACGACCTCGCCGGCGGCTACTTTAAACGAAAGCCGGTCGAGGATTTTGCGGCCGGTGTTGTCTTCGAGCGACAGATTTTCGATTTGCAGCACGGTATCGCCGGCCTGCATGCGCATCGCAATTGCGTTCGGCTGAGTGACGATCTCACCGATCATCAACGCCGCCAGTTTTTCTTCGCTGGTTTCGCCGGGAGTAGTGCGCGCGACCACCCGCCCGCGCCGCAGCACCGTGATTCGATCGGCGACCGCGATCGCTTCAGCCAGCTTATGCGTGATGAGCACGACGATTCGGCCCTCACCCCGCAGGTTGCGCAGGAGGTCGAGGAACGCGGCGAGTTCCGAGGGCGCCAGCACGCTGGTCGGTTCGTCGAGAATCAGCACGCGCGGATTGAAGCTGAGTGCGCGCAGCACTTCGAGCCGAACGCGCTCCGCCACCGAACGATTCTCTACAGCAGTGCCGGCCGACGGCAGCTCGAAGCCAAGTTTCGCGGCGAGCGCGCGCGCCCGCGCCGCCACGTCCGCGAGATCCAGTCCGCCCGCGCCAGGATCGAAGCCGCCGAGCGCGAGATTTTCCTCCCACGTCATCCGCTCGAACAGCATCGGGCTCTGATGCACCGTCGCGATTCCGGCCGCGAGCGCCGCGCGCGGCGACCCCGCCTGCAACGGCTTGCCATCGAGCATGGCCTCGCCGCTGTCGGGCGCGACCCAGCCGTCGAGTACGTTCATGAGCGTGGTTTTGCCCGCGCCGTTCTCGCCGACCAGCGCGTGGATCTCGCCCGGACGCGCCTCAAAATCGACGCCGTCGAGCGCGAGCGTGCGGCCGAAGCGCTTGGCTATGGCGGTGGCGCGGAGCAACTAGGCGGCGCTTACGCCGTAATGCGCGCGCACGTATTCGAGCGCGGCTTCGCGGGTTTCCAGCGCGCCGTCGAGCTGATGGTCCTCGACGTCTTTCAAAATTTCCTTGAAGCGCGGCCCCGGCGTGAATCCCAACTGCTTCAGGTCGTCGCCGCCGATCAGACGCGGCGGACGAATCTCTGCGGGCGTCATCGTGGACATCGCGCGGCGGCAGAAATGCCAGAAGCCGAGGTAGGAGCTCGACGCCATCGCGTCCATGAACGCCACGTCCATCAATTCGTCGAAGCCGTCTTCGGCGAGCATCCGCTTGAGCGTCGCCGGACGCATGCGCGGCGCCATGCACAGCTTCAGATGATTCTTCACCAGGTACGCGACGCGATCCTGCACCGCGCGCGAGCGCTTTAGCCGCGCGAGCATCTCCGCCGCCATCACGGCGCCCTGCTCGACGTGCCCATAGAAGGTGACCTTGTCGCCAACCTCCGCGCGGCATTGCGGCTTGGCGATATCGTGCAGCAGGATTCCGAACGCAACCGTCTCGCTGCAATTCGCGGGCAGCATCGCGACGCCAATCCGCGTATGCGTGTACACGTCGCCCTCGGGATGAAAATTTTCGGGCAATCGTGGGCGCAGCGCGCTTCATCGCAGCCCAGGTCGCGGGCTCGATCGTGAAATTGAGCCGCGCCGCAAAACGCGCCGCGCGCAGGATGCGCAGATGGTCCTCCTCGAAGCGGTCGTAGGGATTTCCGATCGCGCGGATGATTCCGGCGCGCAAATCGCGCATCCCGCCGACCAGATCGATCAGGCGATCAGCAAGAGGATCGTAAAACATCCCGCCGATAGTGAAGTCGCGGCGGATAGCGTCTTCCTCGATCGCGCCAAAGCGCACCGACGAAGGCCGGCGTCCGTCGGTATATTCAGCGTCGGCGCGGAACGTCGCGACTTCGAACAAGTCGTCGTCGATCAGCACGCCTATAACGCCGAACTTCGCGCCCACCGCGACGGTACGGTCGAACATTTTCTGCACGACCTCGGGACGCGCGTCGGTTGCGATGTCGTAGTCCTTGGGCTCGACGCCGAGCACGCGATCACGCACACATCCGCCGTTGAAAACGGCGACAAAGCCGGAATCAACCAGCCGACGAATGATGTGCAGCGCTTTTTGCTCTTTGTCGCTCAAGTGCGACTCTCCAGTAGCGCATTTTATAGCCGCGCGCTTGGAGGGTGCTATAAGGGGAGGAAGGAACTTGATTTTATGTGAAAACCGCGGTGGGCTTCACACTTCCTTCGGCAGCGGTGACCCCTGCACCCAATCGTAACCGAAAGAGAAGATGCGGGACTGCGTCCCTCTTAGAACTTTCGTTTTGGGAAAGGTTCGTGCTTTCTTTGTGGCATCCCGAGGCTAGCGAATGGCTAGCCGCGGAAATGGGAAACGTTGCAATCTACGTCTGGAAAGAGTCCCTGACCCAGGCTCTTGAAGCGTCTGCGTTGGCAGTCACGCTCAGCCCTTCCCCCCGCCCAGAAAGCTCCCCATGACGCGGCGAGCGCGGCGTTGCTTGCATCATCAAATGCGGTGGCCGTTGCCGCCCAGGCTGCAATACGAGCCTTGTTAGTGGCCGCTCCAGCGGCCTCGCGAGCGGAACGGAACGCAACTTTCAGTTCAGCCTGCGAGCAATCTCCAAGCGCGAAGTGTCGAGCTGCCTCAACTGCTTTCCGTGGAGCAGCGCTTTGGTACCGGCGCTCGTACAGGTGGAGCACTCGAGTGGCACACTCGCATCCGAAGAGCCGCAGTTCGGCGCTCACGTCGCGCGCATTGATCAATCGACGCTGTCGACTGATCTGAAATTGTCCGAATCTAGTGCGCCTAATGCTGAGCGGTTCGGAAACCTCGACCAAGCAGGCCACCGGACCATCTGCATTTTGCAGCGCGCTCCAAAGTGTCCGCGAGGAATGGTACCCAAGCTGCTCCACCGTGTATTCGCCGGCATCGATTCGAACTCCATGGTAGTTTCGAGTTTCCCCGACACGCCAAGGCCGCGCATTGCCAGCGATCACGTCTTCGTCTGAGCGCATGTTGCCGAGGAGAAAATGGTATGCGCGAATCATAGCTGACACTTTGTCTTCAACCGATCTGTGCTGCAAACTGCGCGAGACAGTTAATCACCCGCGTTCGTACTACCAAGCCTAAATTGCGTTTACTTTTTCAATTAAGCCCGAAAAAATCTTTTTAAAAACTTGCTCCACTTCACAGACGAGAAGCCGGTGGACGGATGCTTAACGTGCGCAAACAAAATCTCGTGTCGGTGGACCTCAACAAAATGCTAGGGGGTCGCTTCTGGAGATGAGACACAATAATCCGCCAATTTCCTATACCCCACACGACACAGTCCCCCACTCGCCGCTCGAAGATGAGCGTCGGCCTCTCCCCTCGGGGGGCAATTGAGAAAGATCGCTCCCTCAGACGATCACGCTGCTTCTTTGCGGCTGCCTGAATATTCCTTTCTGTAGACGCGCAGCAGGGCAGCGAACACCGACATGATGGCGGGACCCAGGAACAGGCCGAGTGGGCCGTAGGCTTCAAGGCCGCCGAGAATCCCCATGAACAGAGCGATCGTCGGCAGCCCGGTGCCATGCTTCATCGCGAGCGGCTTGATGAAATTGTCGATGACGGCGAGCGCGATCGAACACCAGATAAGCAGGCCTATCGCCGCCGACCAGCTCGACGCGAAGCCCAGGTAGATCATCGCGGGGATCCAGACCAGCGCCGTGCCGCCTATCGGCATCAGGCCCGCGGCGGCCGACGCTATCGCCAGGAACAGCCAGTACGGCACGCCGAAGATCAGCATGCCGATGCCTATCGTCACGCCTTGCAGCACCGCAGTCAGCATCAGTCCGCGCATGACCGACGACAGCGTCGTGCGCAGCGTGTCGAAAATCGCCGCCTTGTCGTCTTCATGCAGCGGGGTCAGGTCGCGCAGGCCGCCGTAGTAGAAGTCGCCGTCGCGCAGCAGGTAGAAGAACGCGAGCAGCGCGATGCCAAAATCCACGATAAATCCGAACAGGTTCTTCGCGGCCGACGTCGCATTCTCGGCGACGTAGTTGCTCGTCACCTGCGCCGCTTGCAGCGTGAGCTTGGGCAGTTCTTCGTCGAGCTTGTAGCCGCGTTCGCCCATTTTTTTTGCGATCCACGCGCCGAGCTCGGTGTTGACCGCCCAATCGTGCAGCTTCGTCACCCCGCCCGTGTTGACCATTTGAGTCGCTTGCACATAAAGCGCCTGCGCCTCGACCACGAGCCGGCTCGAGGCCCAGATAGCAGGCAGGATGACGCCGAGTGCGACGATCACGCTGATAATCGCCGTCGACAGCGATCGCCGCTTGACGTATTTCTCGACTTCGATCAGCGCCGGATGCGCCATGAAGGCGAGCAATATTCCCCACGCGAGCGGCGTCAGGAACGGCAGCAGCAGTTCGTACAGCTCATAGGCCATCACGGCCAGGAAGCCGAAGAAAAACAGCTGCACTATGCGCTCGCGTTCCATCTTCTTAGCCGTGGCGTCCCTCACTTGCGCGCGTTACTCGGCGCCAGATGCTAGCAGATTGGCCCCGCCGTGGTCGCCTCCACTCCACAGCTTCGCTCGGACGACGCAAACGGCGGGGAGTGGACGGGGTTGCGCGCGGCGGGCAAGATTGAAGCTGCGGCGCGGCTCCTTGCGATGAATTCAGAGACCGAATCGAATTCCCCAGACCTCACACCCGGCTTCGGCGGCCTGCGCGTGGTTGCGTTCGAGAGCCGGATGGCGGCGGAGACGGCGGCCATGATCGAGCGGCGCGGCGGCGTCGCGATTGTAGCGCCGGCGATGCGCGAGGTGCCGCTCGAGGACAATCGCGCGGCGCTGGATTTCGCCGAGCGCCTGCTCGCAGGCGAGTTCCAGGTCGTAATCCTGATGACGGGTGTCGGCACCCGCGCGCTGTTCGCAGCGATGGAAACGTGGCATCCGCGAGCTGCGTTGGTCGCGGCGCTGACGGCGATTACAACTATGGCGCGCGGACCCAAACCGATTCGCGCGATGCGCGATCTCGGCCTGGAACCGTCGATAGTCGTGCCGGAACCCAATACCTGGCGCGAGGTGCTGAGCGCGCTCGCCGCCCGGGTCGAGCTCAAGGGCAAGCGCGTTGCAATCCAGGAGTACGGCGCCTCGAATCACGATCTGACGGCCGGGCTCGAGGCGCGCGGCGCGCACGTCACCATCGTCCCGGTCTATCGATGGACGCTGCCGGCGGACCATGCGCCGCTGCGCGCGGCGTTAAACGCGATTGCGGCGGGCGCGGCGGACGTCGCGATTTTCACCAGTTCGAACCAGGTCACCAACGTCATTCAGATCGCAGAGGCAGAAGGAATCGGCGAAACCGTCAAACGCGGATTCGCGCGGATGGCTGTCGGCTCGATTGGCCCGGTCTGCTCGGAGCAGCTTCGCGCGTACGGCTTGAGCGTCGATTTCGAGCCGGAGCATTCAAAGCTCGGCCACCTCGTGAAAGAAGCCGCCACGCAAGCGGCCTCGATTCTTATCGCCAAGCGCGGGAATGCCGATCGCATTGAAGCGATCGGATCGCCACTTCCCCAGCGCCCGATTTCTAACGCACCCCGCTCTATCCTCGCCGATCATCCGATGATGAAAGCGTGCCGCCGCGAGGCGACCTCCTACACGCCGATTTGGCTGATGCGCCAGGCGGGACGCTACATGCCGGAATATCGGCGCGTGCGCGAGCGGTATGATTTTCTCGAGATGTGCAAGCGGCCCGAGCTGTCGGCCGAGGTCACCGTCACTGCGGTCGAACGGCTGAAGGTGGATGCGGCGATTATTTTCGCCGACATCCTGCTGCCGCTGATTCCGATGGAAGTCGGGCTGCATTTCGAGAAGGGCGATGGCCCGGTGATCGATCGGCCGATTCGCACCGAGGCCGACCTCGAGCGGATTCCCGCCGTCGACGTGGCGGCGCTCGGTTTTGTCAGTGACGCGATCAAGCTGGTGCATCGCGCGATTGGTGCGACGACTCCGCTTATCGGATTTGCCGGCGCGCCTTTCACGCTCGCGTCGTACCTGATCGAAGGCGGCTCGTCGCGGCAATACCAGGCGACCAAAACTTTCATGTACACGCAGCCCGAGACGTGGCATCGCCTGATGGAGATGCTCGCGCGCGTCACCGCGGATTATCTGAAGATGCAAATCGCGGCGGGCGCCGACATCGTGCAGATTTTCGACAGTTGGGTCGGCAGCCTCGCTCCCGACGACTATCGGCGCTTCGTGCTGCCGCATACGGCGGCGGTGATTGCGGCGATTCCCGCCGACGTGCCGGTGATTCATTTCGGCACGGTGACCGGCAACCTGCTCGAGCTGATGCGCGAGGCGGGCGGCGACGTGCTCGGCCTCGATTGGCGCGTCGATCTCGCCGAAGCCTGGGCGCGGCTCAACTACAGCGTCGCGGTGCAGGGCAACCTCGATCCGATCGCGCTGTTCGCCGATGTTTCCGAAATTCGCACACGCGCGCGCGCAATTCTCGATCAGGCGGGCGGACGGCCCGGACACATTTTCAATCTCGGCCACGGTATCCTGCCGGAGACGCCGGTCGATCACGCGATCGCGCTGGTCGATATGGTCCACGAAATGAGCAAGCGCTGAGGCGATGGCGTCGAAAGCAAAATGCGACTCGGTGTTGATGATCGGATTCGGCGGACCGACGCGCGCTGACGAAGTGCGTCCGTTTCTCGACAACGTGCTGCGCGGACGCCCGATTCCGCGCGAGCGCTACGAGGAAGTCGCGCATCATTATGATCTCCTCGGCGGCCGCTCGCCTTACAATGAGCTCACGATGCGGCAAGCGGCCGCTCTGCGCGCGGAGCTCGCGAAAAGAAACGCGAGCGTGCCGGTCGCAGTCGGAATGCGCAACTGGGAGCCGTATGTTGGCGATGCAATGCGCATGCTCGGCGACAGTGGCGCGCGTCGAATCCTCGGCTTCATCATGGCGGCGCAGCGCAGCGAGGCGAGCTTCGAGCGCTATCAGGAAACGGTCAACGACGCGCGCGCTGCGATTGGCGATGCGGCGCCGGAGGTCGTGTATCCGGAGCCGTGGCATGATCATCCGCTGTTTATCGCGGCTGTGGCGTCGCGCGCGCGCGAAGCGTTTGCGCGTTTGGAGTTCCCGGAGCGGCCGCGCGCGAGACTGATATTCACGGCGCACAGTATTCCGCTCGCGATGGCGAATGCGGGTCCGTACGTCGAGCAGCTCACGCAGTCGGCGCGGATGGTCGCGGCGGAGTTGGGCGTCGACACCTGGCAGTTCGCGTATCAAAGCCGCAGTGGCAGTCCGCGCGACGCGTGGCTCGAACCCGACATCAAGGAAACGATTCGGAACCTCGATGCGAAGGCGGCGGTCGTCGTGCCGATCGGTTTTTTGTGCGATCACGTCGAGGTGCTCTACGATCTCGATATCGAGGCGGCGGAAATCGCGCGCGAGGTTGGACTCAGGATGGAACGCGCGCCAACCGTCGGCGACCATCCGCTGTTCATCGAGATGATGGCGTCGGTCGCGGCGGCGCACGCGCGCTGATCAATCCTCGAGGGAGAACCTCAAACGGGCACCGACCCACAAATCAAGCGGGTTGCGGTAATCGGCGGCGGAATCACCGGACTCGCCGCGGCGTATCGGCTGCGCGAGCTGGCGACGACGCGCGAATTCCCGCTCGAAGTGGCACTGCTCGAACGCGGTGCGCGAGTTGGCGGTGCGCTCGAGACGATTCGACGCGACGGCTTTGTAATCGAGACCGGCGCCGATTCGTTCCTGTCGGAAAAAGTCGCAGCAGCCGAGCTGGCGCAGCGGCTTGGACTCGGCGCAGAACTGATTCCGACGCGCGACATCTACCGCAAGACTTTCGTTGTGCACGCGGGACGCCTGGTTGAAATACCAGCGGGATTTTCGCTGCTCGCGCCGGCGCATCTCGGGCCGGTTTTCCGCAGCCCGCTTTTTTCGCCACTCGGAAAATTGCGCATCGCGCTCGAACCCTTCGTACCGGCGCGAACGAGCGACGATGACGAGAGCCTCGGTTCATTCGTAACCCGGCGCCTCGGACACGAGGTGCTCGATCGCGTCGCACAGGCGCTCGCGGGCGGAATTTACACCGCGGATCCGAAACGGCTCAGCATGGCGGCGACGATGCCACGCTTTGTTGAGATGGAACGGCGTCATGGCAGTGTCGTGAAGGGGATGCGCGCGGCGGAAAGTGCGCGCGCGTCGAAAACCACTGATGTGAGCGGCGCGCGCTGGAGCATGTTTCAGAGTTTCAGGAATGGAATGGCGACGCTGCCGGAGACGCTCGCGGCTCGCCTGAGCGGATCGGTTCGCAAAACCGCTGATGTCGTCGCGATGTCGCGAAACGGGGACGCGTGGCGGCTCGCGCTCGCGACCGGCGACTCGGTCGATGCCGAAGCCGTGATTTGCGCGGCTCCCGCCTTCGCCGCGGCGCGGATCATTGCGGCGCTCGCGCCGGCGGCGGCGAAGATGCTCGGTGCGATCAGCTATGCGTCGGCGGCGACGGTCAACCTCACCTATCGTGAAACTGATTTCGACGGCCCGCCGCGCGCGTTTGGCTTCGTCGTGCCGGCGGCAGAGCGTCGGCGAATAATCGCGGGCAGTTTCTCCAGCTTCAAGTTCGAGGGACGCGCACCGGCCGGCGCAATCCTCGCGCGCGCGTTCGTAGGCGGCGAGATGAGCCGCGACATGATGCGTCTCAGTGACGACGAGATGGTCGCCGCGGTGCGCGACGAGTTCCGCGCGCTGCTCGGAGTGACCGCGCCGCCTGGCTTTGCCGAAGTGAGGCGATGGCCCGACTCGATGCCGCAGTACGAAGTGGGTCACCTGGCGCGGGTCACTGAAATCGAGCGCGCGGTCGCGGAGATCCCGGCGTTCGCGATTGCGGGCGCGGCCTACCGCGGCGTCGGAATTCCCGATTGCATTCGCAGCGGCGAGAATGCGGCCGATGCGATCTTCGCGCGGCTGCAGGCGCCAAAATGAGCGTCGAGGCGCGCATCGGCAGCAGCACGGCGCATTGGCCGCGAGTGATCGCCCATGCCGACATGGACGCGTTTTACGCGTCGGTCGAAGTGCTCGACAATCCTGCGCTGCGCGGGCTGCCGGTGATCGTCGGCGGGCGCAGTGCGCGCGGCGTCGTCACCTCGGCGTCGTACGAGGCGCGCAAATTCGGCGTGCGTTCCGCGATGCCGACCGGGCAGGCGCGCAAACTCTGCCCGCAGGCGATCTTCGTGCCGGGCCGGATGGATCGCTACGTGGAAATCTCGCGCGTGGTGCGTCGCGTCTTCGAGAGTTTCAGCCCGGTGGTCGAGCCGCTGTCGCTCGACGAGGCGTTTATCGATCTGACCGGCACCGAGCGTCTGCTCGGACCGCCGCTCGACGCGGCGCGCGATCTCAAGCTCAAGGTGCTCGCCGAAACCGGCCTCGTCGTATCCGTGGGCGTCGCGCCGACCAAGATGGCGGCGAAAATTTTAAGCGACGTGTCGAAGCCCGACGGCTTGCTCTCGGTGGCGCCGGAAAAATTGCAGGAATTTTTGACGCCGCTGCCGGTCGAGCGGCTGTGGGGAGTCGGGCGCGTGACGCTCGCGCGGATGCATGAATGCGGCATTATAACGGTCGGCGATCTGGCGCGGCGCGATCCGGTCGAATTGAAGAGCATGTTCGGCACGATGGGGCCGCATCTGCATGAACTGGCGTCGGGCAACGACACGCGCGCGGTGATTGCGGACTGGCAGCGCAAGTCGTACGGCGAGGAAAATACTTTCGCGCACGACCTCGCGCTCGATTCGAATGAATTGCGGCGCGTGCTGATCGCGCATGGCGACGCGATCGCGCGACGGCTCCGCGCCGACGGCGTGCGCGCGCGCACCGTGACGCTCAAGCTGAAGCTCGCGCGTCCGCTCGGCGGCGGACGCTATCCGCTGCTCACGCGCAGCTTCTCGCTCGACTGCACCACCAACGACGGTCCGGAAATCTCGCGCGTCGCGACGCAGCTACTGTCGAAGGTCGGCGGCAAGGAAAAGATTCGGCTCGCCGGCGTGCAGGTACATCAACTCGAGCGCGCAGATGATTCGCAGCTCGGACTATTTGAAAAAGCACCGGCGGAAGACCGCAAGCGCGACCGCCTGAATCGCGCACTCGATTCCGTCGCAAAAAAGTTCGGCGATGAAGCAATCACACGCGGCCTAGCAAAAGCAGAACGCGCAGCCCCATCGCGCCGGATAAAATAAAGAACCTAACAACTCAGGTTCGCTCTTTTCTGTCTCCTCTCCCTATAAGGGAGAGGATGAAGGTGAGGGTCCCTATACAGCGCGCTACTGCGATTCAAGATTCTGCCTCTGCAGCGCCGTCTTCAGCTGCGCGCTTTCGCCGACCTTTCCGGCATGCCCGTCGGCAGGCCGTCTATGCTCCGCAGGTTGTGCTTCTGCTGGTACTGTTCTTTTTCATCCTCGCCGCGTTTGATCCAGTACTTCTCCAGCGTGTCGCGCGGGGTCAGCTCGCTCAGGCGGGGCACGGCGTAGCCGCATGAGGTCATCGCGGATTCGACGCTAATCTCCATCACCTGCCGCATGCCGGGAAGTTGCGGGAAGTTGGCGATCAGCTGCGGCCAGCGCTCGGCGCTCGGATGGATCACGACGCCGCGCCCGTAGATGCGCGCGATCTCCGCGGTCTTGTCGAACGAACAGAACATCACAGTGATGCGGCCGTCGCGCAGCAGGTGCGCTGCCGTCTCGTTGCCACTGCCGGTCAGGTCGAGATAGGCGACACGCTTTTCGTCGAGCACGCGAAAAGTGTCCATGCCCTTGGGCGACAGGTTGATGCGCCCTTCGGAGGCCGCGGTGGCGACGAAAAAGAGCGGTTGCGCGCGGATGAAATCGGTCAATTCCGGAGTGAGCTTGTCGAAGAATTTGGACATCGCTTTAGTCCTTCTCTCAACCCGAATCCAGCTTAGCGGCGAACGCTTCGCCGAAACAAGCTGCTTGCAAAGAATGGTTAACTATAGTTAATATCTTGCCTGATGCAAGCAGTTGGACGACGCGATTCAATCTTCCGCGCGATCGAGGCGATGACTGCGCTCGCGGAAATCTTCGGGCGCCGGCGCGAGGTGCTCGCGCGCGACGCCGGCATCACGATCGAGCAGTGGCGCGTGCTCGAGGAAATCTCGACGGAGCATTTTATTCCGTCGATGTTCGCGCGCAGCCGCGACAGCTCTGCTGCCGCCGTCTCGAAAATATTGCGCCAACTGCTCGACGCTGCGCTGGTCACAGCCGCGATCGGACAGGACGACCGCAGGAACCGGCGCTACAAGTTGACCGCCAAGGGAACCCGAACGCTGGGCGAGCTGCGCGCATCGCGCCAGGCCGCGATCGAGTCAATCTGGACGGGATTTTCGCGCGACGAGCTGGCCGCCTTCAGCGCATTCGCAGCCAAGCTTTCGGATCGGATCGAACGCTACTCGCGCGGCAAGAATGGGCGGCGGGCAGCGGCGGTTTGATGAATCGAAGTTTCGGATTAGAACTAAAATCGTAACGCCGCCCGCGCGGCGGGAGTTGAAACGCAATGGCCGCAAAAACCCTGTTCGAGAAAATCTGGGAAGATCACGTCGTCCGCGAAAAGCAGCACGAGCCTTCCCTGCTCTACATCGATCTGCACCTGGTGCATGAAGTCACGTCGCCGCAGGCGTTCGAGGGCCTGCGCCATTCCGGACGCAAGGTTCGCGCGCCGCTGCGGACCTACGCGACGCAGGATCACAACGTGCCGACGACCGATCGCAGCAAGCCGATTACCGACATGGACTCGAAGCTGCAGATCGAAACGCTGCGCCGCAACTGTGCCGAATTCGGGCTCAAGCTGTTCGATATCGGCTCGCGCGAGCAGGGGATCGTCCACGTCATCGGGCCCGAGCTCGGACTCACGCAACCCGGCATGACGATCGTTTGCGGCGACAGCCATACCGCCACGCATGGCGCGTTCGGCGCGTTGGCGTTCGGCATCGGCACCAGCGAAGTCGAGCACGTGCTGGCGACACAGTGCCTGTGGGAAGAGCGGCCGCAGACGTTTGAAATTCGCGTCGATGGGAAACTCGGCACTGGAGTCGGCGCGAAGGATCTGATCCTCGGCATCATCGGCAGGATCAAAACCGATGGCGCGACCGGCCACGTGATCGAGTATCGAGGCGCCGCGATCGAGGCGCTCTCGATGGAAGAGCGGATGACGGTTTGCAACATGTCGATTGAAGGCGGCGCGCGCGCCGGGATGGTCGCGGCTGACAAGACCACCGTCGAATATCTGCGCGGGCGCCGCTACGTCGCAACCGGAAAGGAGTTCGAGCAGCTGGCTGCGCGATGGCTCGAATGCCGCAGCGACGACGGCGCGAAATTCGATCGCAGCGTGACCTTTGACGCGGCGACGTTCGCGCCGCAGGTGACGTGGGGCACGAATCCCGGCATGGTCACCGACGTTCGCGGCCGCGTGCCGAATCCCGCGGAGTTCAGCGACAAGCTGCAGCGCGAGACGGTCGAGCGCGCTCTCACTTATATGGCGCTGCGGCCGGGCACGAAGATCGAGGACATCAGGATCGACCGCGTGTTCATCGGCTCGTGCACCAATTCGCGCCTGAGCGATCTCGAGACTGCGGCCAGCATCGTCAAGGGACACAAAGTCGCGCCGACGGTGCATGCGATGGTGGTGCCGGGGTCCCAGGAAATCAAAGCCGAAGCGGAGAGTCTCGGCCTCGACCGGATTTTCACGGAAGCCGGCTTCGAATGGCGCGAGTCGGGATGCAGCATGTGCCTGGCGATGAATCCCGACGTTCTGCAGCCGGGTGAGCGATGTGCGAGCACGTCGAATCGCAACTTCGAGGGCCGCCAGGGCAAGGGCGGACGCACGCACCTCGTAAGTCCCGCGATGGCAGCGGCGGCGGCAATTGCTGGACACTTCGTTGACGTGCGCGAATGGGCGAGTCGGTAAGGAGATAAAGATGCAGGCATTCAAAAATTTTACCGGCATGGTGGCGCCGCTCGATCGCGCCAACGTCGACACCGATCAAATCATTCCCAAGCAGTTCCTGAAGGCTGTGGTGCGGGCCGGGATGAGCAAGGGTTTGTTCTTCGATTGGCGGCGCAATCCCGACGGCAGCGAGAACCCTGATTTCGCGCTGAACAAGCCGCGCTTCCAGGGCGCGTCGATCTTGGTGGCGCGCAAGAATTTCGGCTGCGGCAGCTCGCGCGAGCATGCAGTATGGGCGCTCGAGGACGCGGGCTTTCGCGCGGTGATCTCGTCGGAATTCGCCGATATCTTTCACAACAACTGCCTGAAGAACGGTTTTCTGCCAGTGACGCTGTCACCCGACGAGGTCGAGCATATTTTTCGCGCGACCGGCGACTACGAGGCCTACCGGCTTACGATCGATCTCGAAAAGCAGATCGTGTCCGACGACTTCGGCTGGACCGCGCATTTCGAGATCGAGCCGTTCGACAAGAAATGCCTGCTCGAAGGCCTCGACGATATCGCGCTGACGCTCGCGCACGAGGATCGGATCGTCACCTACGAGAAGACGCATTCGCTGCCGCATCGCTTCGAGTAGCAGGCGCGCCGCATGAGAACGATCGTCACGATGACAATCGCCGCGCTGTGCGCGACGACGCTCGCCGGATGCTGGTTCTACACGCGGCCCGACCCTGCCACCAGCTGTCAGAAGACGACTTACGGCGTCGCCGTCGCCGCCACCAGCACCGAGGACTGCGAGCCCGCTCCGCAAGCCAGCGCGACCCCATCGCCAATGATACATCCGATGCCACCGCCGCTGCCGTCGCCCGGTATGATGTGATTTCCGCTTCGATGCGGTAAATCACGCTCGTGATTCTCCCAACGAAAATCACCGCGCGCGCCGAGCATGATCGCATGCGGCTCGACGTGTTCGTTTCGATGCGGCTGGCGCCGGAATACTCGCGCTCGCAAGTCGCGCGGATGATCAAAGCGGGACTGGTGACGGTCAACGGCGCCGTCGCGCGCGCGTCGAGCGGAGTGCGAACCGGAGACAGCATCGACGTTGCCGAGGCGCCGGCCGGCGCGCTCGATCCGTCGATATACAAGGAAGGCGACGCGCCGGAGATCCCGGTGATTTTTGCCGACGACGAAATAATTGTCGTGAACAAACCCGCCGGCATGACGGTGCATCCCGCGCCCGGGCATCCCAACGGCACTCTCGTCGACGCTTTGCTCGCGCGCTTTCCCGAGCTGGCTGCGATGGCCGAGCCGGACGGCGTGCTGCGACCGGGCATCGTGCATCGCCTCGACAAGGATACGTCGGGTGTGATGGTGGTGGCGCGCACACCGTTTTCGCGCACCGCGCTCTCGCGCCAGTTCAAGGATCGCAGCGTGCAGAAAACTTACCTGGCGATCGTAAAGGGCAAAGTCGCGCGCGACCACCTGACGATCGAGCGGCCGGTCGGCCGGCATCCGGTGGAGCGCAAGCGGATGTCGGTGCGATCGCATGCGCCACGCGACGCCGTCAGCCACATCACGATGCTCGCCCGGTTCGACGACGATGAAGCCGGCACGTCGCTGGTGCGGGTGAAGCCTGACACTGGCAGGATGCATCAGATTCGCGTCCATCTCGCGTCTATCGGACATCCGTGCCTCGGCGATCCTTTATATGGCGGCAAAGCGGCAGGCGGTGGATTTTTTCATCGGCAAGCACTGCATGCGCTGGCGCTTTCGCTAACGCATCCTAGAACGGGCGAGCGGCTCGAGTTCGTGGCACCACTGCCGACTGACTTCGTCGAGTATCTCTCGCAGAAGTTATTCGGCGCAGACGCGCGGGAGCTTCGGCGCTGGATCGAAATGAAGTAAAATCTTAATTTGATGGCGAGTAGTCGATAATGACTTCCCAGACGGCCCTCTCTCCGAAAGGAGATGTCTCGGACAAATCGTTTCCACCAGCCGATGGTCCGCGCAAATGGAGGTGGCCCGGTTCAAGCAGCAACGATGACAGCGTCTCCATCAGCGTCGCGATTCCCGCCTTGTCACAGCAGATCTGGATGGCATTGCCAGATTGAATCACTTGAAAACTGAGCATCGTCGATTCCTCAGCACAAAGTCTGTCCACCCAACTCTTCAAACGAGCATAGCACCGATCCGTCGCCTTACACAGCTTCCTTTCCCCAACCCCGTTGACAGCACCTCATTGCTTGGATAGCGTTGAGTTGAGCTTCCGCACTGAGGACGCTGAGATGGGCTGGGTGGTGAGAAAATCCCGTCTCCCTGCGGTCCGTAATTCCGAACTCGACTTAGGCGTTAGTTGTTCCGAATCCCGACCGCTTGATCACTCACGAATCTATACTGGTATCTCCCCTCGTGGGAGCCATTGGAATCAACGCTCATAACCTGCGCGGCGTACGCCTAAGCGGCGGCGAGTCGCAGCACTAAAAGTACGTGATGGAGTCCAGGTTGCGGGGAAGGCATATGGGCAAGGGCAGACACGTCGCGAAGACCGAAGAGGGTCGCTTCGACGACCCGCGTTCGACCAACGGCACGCCGCGGCAGGTAAATCTCGACAGCAATCCGAATCTTCCGCCGCCGGCGCCGGTCATCAGCGAAGAAGGGGTGCTCAACCTCAAGTCGCTCAAGCGCGCGAAGATTACCGAGCTGGCGCAGATGGCGCGCGACTTCAACGTCGACGGCGCCACCAACATGCGCAAGCAGGAGATGATCTTCGCCGTGCTGCAGGCGCAGGCCGCCAAGAACGGATCGATCCTCGGCGAAGGCGTGCTCGAAATCCTGCCCGACGGCTTCGGCTTCCTGCGCGCGCCCGACTACAACTATCTTCCCGGTCCCGACGACATCTATATTTCGCCGAGCCAGATTCGCAAGTTCAACCTGCGCACCGGCGACGTCGTCTCCGGCCTGATTCGCCCGCCGAAAGAAGGCGAGCGCTACTTCGCGCTGCTCAAGGTCGAGTCCATCAACTACGAGGACCCCGAAAAGGCGCGCGACAAAATTCTGTTCGACAACCTCACGCCGCTCTATCCCGAGGAGCGCATCAAGCTCGAATACAATCACGAAGATTTGACCACTCGCATCATCGACCTGGTCGCGCCCATCGGCAAAGGGCAGCGCGGGCTTATCGTCGCGGCGCCGTTCACCGGCAAGACGATGATGCTGCAGGCGATCGCCAAGGCCATCGCGCACAACCATCCCGAGATCGTGCTGATCGTGCTGCTGGTCGACGAGCGGCCCGAGGAAGTCACCGACATGCTGCGCTCTGTGCAGGGCGAGGTCGTCAGCTCGACCTTCGACGAGCCCGCCACGCGTCACGTGCAGGTCGCCGAGATGGTAATCGAAAAAGCGCGGCGGCTGGTCGAGCATGGGCGCGACGTCGTCATCCTGCTCGATTCGATCACACGCCTCGCGCGCGCCTACAACACTGTCGTTCCGCCGTCGGGCAAAATCCTCTCAGGCGGCGTCGATTCCAACGCGCTGCACAAGCCCAAGAAGTTTTTCGGCGCCGCGCGCAACACCGAAGACGGCGGCAGCCTGACGATTATCGCCACCGCGCTGGTCGATACCGGCAGCCGCATGGACGAAGTAATTTTCGAAGAGTTCAAGGGCACCGGCAATCAGCAAATTGCACTCGACCGCCGCTTGCTCGAAAAGCGCATCTTCCCGACCATCGACATCCAGCGCTCCTCGACCCGCAAGGAAGAGCTGCTACTCCCGCGCGCCACGCTCAACCGCGTCTGGATCCTGCGCAAGCTGCTGACCCAGCTGAACGCAGTAGAAGCGATGGAATTCCTAATCGACAAAATGGACAAAACCAAGACCAACGAAGAATTCCTCGAATCGATGAACGCGTAGGCGCCCAGCCTAGGAGCGGCGGGCACGGCGGCCCCGCCCCACTGATAAAATAAAATTTTGGGATTTGGTCCAGGCTTCTGATTCTAGTGGGGCGGGCGGCCCTGCCCGCCTTCCTTGCCTTCCCAATGACTGACTCATCTCACTTCTACCGCAGACGCCTGCCACATTACCGCGAGCGCGACGCGATCTATTTCGTGACTTGGCGCCTTGTCCCGGGCAAAGAATTGTCGGCGCCGGAGCGCGATTTGATCGCGGCGGAACTGCATCATAGGAACGAGCAGCGCTACGAGCTTTACGCATTCGCTGTCATGAACGACCATGTGCACGTCCTGCTCCGAATCCTGGACGAAGAGCCTCTCGAGAAAATCATTCATTCGTGGAAGTCGTTCACTGCGCATGCGATGCAACGTCAGCACGGACGCCGCGGGCGAGTCTGGCAAGACGAGTACTTCGACCGAATTGTGCGCGATGAAAAAGAGCTTGGACAAAAATTCGACTATATACTCGGGAATCCGTGGACTCGGTGGCCCGAGCTTAAAGAGTATCGCTGGGTTTGGCCGAGCGATTAGGTGAGCCCAGGAGCGGCGGGCACGGCGGCCCGCCCCACTAATGAAACTCCTGGAACCTGGGAACTGCTCCAAGTGGGCTCTAGTGGGGCGGGCCGCCGTGCCCGCCTTCCTCAGCAGCAGCACACCATGACTTTTTATCCGCAACCGGCGTATAACTTCCAGTGTGAGTCACCCTACAAGCCGCCACTTCGCGGCGCTCGCATTCGTCGGCTGGTATCTGATGATGCCCCCCGACTCGACCAAAATCCCTCATGAGGTTGAACCCGAGACTCCGCTCACGCATTGGATCACAGTCGCCAGTTTCGATACAGAAGAAAAATGCGAAAAGTCGCTCGCCGACCTCCAGAACAGTGAGCAGGACCCGCTCACGCTCGACAAAACCGGCAAGCTCAAGCGCTTCCAGAAAAATGACCCCGCCTTGGGCAAAGCCCGCGCAGTCAACGCCGGCTGCGTCGCCAGCGACGACTTCAGATTGAAGGGCAAGAAATAGGATGAAGCCCCGCCACGCAGCCGCGCTCGCGCTTGTGGGCTGGTATCTGATGACTCCTAGCGGCCATTTTACGGCAGATGACCCTCCTAGTGGGTTAATCCCGACAGGTTGGTTTCGATTGGGCACTTTCGACACGGGGACACAGTGCGATCACGCACTCCAAGTCGTGCAATCCAAAGTCGCAGCTGCATACGCAAAACAGCGGCGGGCAGGTCACAAGCTGACGTTTCAGATGGGAGACGGGGCCGAATGCGATGATGCGAGTCGGACTCCGTCCCTATCAAGGTGGCCCGAGTTGAAACTCAATTCAAATTAAGACACTCGTGATCTGAAATTCAGACACTCAGCCCCGAAGTAAGGCCGTACCAGGCAGCGGTGGACGCTTTCCTACAACCCCCCACCCTGATATTAGTTCAAGATCACCCCGCTCTCGGGGCCAAGAGGCAAGGACTAAATTCTATGACTGAAATCAGCATGAAGCAGCTCCTGGAGGCCGGCGTCCACTTCGGCCATCAGACCAGCCGCTGGAACCCGAAGATGAAGCAGTACATCTTCGGCGCCCGCAACGGTATTTACATCATCGATCTTCAGCAAACCGTGAAGATGTTTCGCGCCACCTTCGACTTCGCGCGCGACCTCGCCGCCGCCGGCGGCACGATGCTCTTCGTCGGCACCAAGAAACAGGCCCAGGACATCGTCAAGGAAGAAGCCGAGCGCTGCGGCATGTATTACGTCAACAACCGCTGGCTCGGCGGGATGCTGACCAACTTCCAGACCATTCGCGCGTCGATCGACCGGCTGCGCAAACTCGAAGAGACGATGGCCGATCCCGAAATGATTCGCGCGCTCACCAAGAAAGAGATGAGCGACAACGGCCGCGAGCATGAAAAGCTGATGGCGACCCTCGCCGGCATCAAGAACATGCGCAAGCTGCCCGACGCGCTGTGGGTCATCGACACCAAGAAGGAAGATATCGCAGTCGCGGAGGCGAACCGTCTCGGCATTCCGGTCGCCGCAGTGGTCGATACCAACTGCGACCCCGACTTGATCGCATACCGCATCCCGGGCAACGACGACGCCATTCGCGCGATCAAGTTGTTCACGGCGGCCGTCGCCGACGCGATTCTCGAAGGCAAGCAAATCGCCGAGGAACGCGCCAAGGGGCAGCAGGATGCGCGCGCGGAAGCGAGCCCGGCGCCCGATACCGGAGCGTCGGCGCCCGATTCTCCAAGCGCGGTCTAATCGATAAAATCCTGTCTTCAGGCAGGAAACCGAGCCGGTTGCGGGCGGTCGCTTGCTCTAACGCGACCGGCCAAGAATACTAGCTCAACCCAGGAATTGTGATGGAACTAAACGCCAACCAGGTTAAAGAACTGCGCGAGAAAACCGGCGCAGGCATAATGGATTGCAAACGTGCGCTGTCAGAAGCCGCCGGCGACCTCGAAAAGGCCGTCGTCTGGCTGCGCGAGAAGGGTATCGCCGCTGCCGCCGGCCGTGCGGGCCGGGTCGCGTCGGAAGGTTCGGTCGGCTCGTACATCCATGCGGGCGGCAAGCTCGGCGTGCTGATCGAAGTTAATTGCGAGACGGATTTTTGCGCGAAGTCGGAAGCGTTCCAGGCGCTGGTGAAGGAACTTGCGATGCAGGTTGCTGCCGCCAATCCGCGCTGCGTACGGCGCGAGGAGCTGTCGCCGGCCGTCATCGAGCAGGAGCGCCAGATCTACGCGTCGCAGGCCGAGGGCAAGCCGGCCGCGGTCGTGACCAAGATCGTCGACGGCAAGATCGAGAAGTTCTACAAGGAAGCATGCCTGCTCGAGCAGGCCTACGTCCGCGATCCCAACAAGACGGTGAACGATCTGCTCGGCGAGGCCGCCATCCAGATGCGCGAGAAAATCGACGTGCGCCGCTTCACCCGCTACCAGTTGGGCGAATCGCTCGACGGCAAGGCGACAGGGACCGCGGCGGCCTGAGGCGCGCGGGCGCATTCGCAAACGGGACGGGGCTTCGACGGGGAAATCGGCGGGAGCTTCGAGAAATGGCTGAAGTTCAAATTGCGACAGACGGCAAACCGAGCTTCAGCCGTATTCTGCTGAAATTATCCGGCGAGGCGCTCGCGCCCGCGCAAGGCTCCGGCCTCGATCTCGACGCGCTCGCCGAGATTGCGCTCGAAATCAAGGAAGTCGCGGCCATGGGCGTGCAGCTCGCGATGGTAATCGGCGCCGGCAACTACATCCGCGGCAGCGACTACGAGGCGCGCGGGATGGATCGCTCGACCGCCGACCAGATGGGCATGCTGGCGACCGTCATCAACGCGCTCGCGCTGCAAAACGCGCTCGAGCACGTCGGCGTCGTCACCCGCGTGCTTTCCGCCATCGAGATGCAGGCGCTGTGCGAGCCGTACATCCGCCGCCGCGCCGTGCGCCATCTCGAAAAAGGCCGCGTCATCATCTTCGCCGCCGGCACCGGCAACCCCTACTTCACCACCGACACGGCGGCGAGCCTGCGCGCGATGGAAATCGGCGCCGAGGTGATTCTCAAGGCCAGCCACACCGTCGATGGGGTTTACGATCGCGATCCGATGCGCGAGCCGGGCGCCAAGCGCTTCGACCGCCTCACTTATATCGAGGTGCTGCAGAAAAATCTGAAGGTGATGGACTCGACGGCCATCTCGATGTGCATGGACAATCACCTGCCGATCATCGTGTTCAATCTGCGCAAAGCGGGTAATATAAGAAGGGCCGTGATGGGGGAGCAAATCGGGACCCGGGTGGAGAGCGCACCGTGAGCATGCTTACGGAAACAATCGAAGACGCGCGCAAGGAAATGGACAAGACCGTCGAGGCCTTTCGCCACGAGCTCGCCCGCGTCCGCACCGGCCGCGCGTCAACCGCGCTGGTCGAAAATCTCCAGGTAAATTACTACGGCTCGAAGACGCCCCTGCGCCAGCTCGCGGGGCTGTCGGCGCCCGAGCCGCGGCTCATCGTGATCACGCCGTACGACAAGGGCGCGATGCATGATATCGAAAAGGCGATTCAGACCTCCGATCTCGGGCTGACGCCGATGAACGACGGCAAGCTCATCCGCATTCCGATTCCCGAGCTGACCGAGGAGCGCCGCAAGGACCTGGTCAAGCACGTCCGCAAAATCGGCGAGGAATTCCGCGTCGGCATCCGCAACCATCGCCGCGACGCCAACGACATGCTCAAGGAACTGCACAAGGACAAGCAGGCGACCGAGGACGAGATGCGCGCGGGCGAGACCAAGGTGCAGGCCTTCACCACCGAGTTCATCGAAAAAATCGACAAAGTGCTGGCCGCCAAAGAAGCGGAAATCATGGAGGTCTGAGCAAGCCCGCCACCATGTCCAGGAAAACTCTGCATGTTCCGATTCTGTCTCCTCTCCCTGTAAGGGAGAGGATGAAGGTGAGGGTCCTTGTCGAGCGCGCTACTGCGCGCGATTCAAGATTCCGCCTCTGCTCCGATCCAAGTGAGGCGGGCCGCCGTGCCCGCTCGTCCGGTGAAGCCTGAACCTCAAGTGGCCATCTCACTTCCACTAGACGATTTCCCCAACCTGTCCCTCGATCCTTCGCGGATGCCGCGTCACGTGGCGATCGTGATGGACGGCAACGGCCGCTGGGCAAATCGCCGCGGCCTCTCGCGCCACGAGGGCCACCGCCGCGGCAAGGATTCTGTCCGCGCCGTCGTCGATGCGGCCCGCGAACTCGGCATCCCGTACCTCACGCTGTACGCGTTTTCGAGCGAGAACTGGGCCCGCCCGACGACCGAAGTCAGCTTCCTGATGGGTCTGTTCCATCGCTATCTCATCACCGAGACCAAGCGCCTGATGAAGCGCGGCATCCGCGTGCTGGCTCTGGGAGACACCGAGCGCCTGCCGCCGCGCGTGCGCGAGGCTCTCGCCGAAACGGTCGCGGCGACGCGCGACAATCAAACGATGACGGTGGCGTTGGCGCTGTCGTACGGCGGGCGCCAGGACATCGTCAATGCCGCCCGATCGATCGCGCGCGCGGTCGCAGACGGCGAAATTTCGCCAGATCAAATCGACGAGCAACTGGTCGCGCGCGAGCTGACGACGACCGGTCTGCCGGATCCTGACCTGCTGATTCGAACTTCAGGAGAACTGCGCGTCTCCAATTTTTTTCTGTTCCAGCTCGCCTACACCGAACTCTATTTCACCGACACGCTGTGGCCCGATTTCCGCGAGCGCGAATTTTTGAGCGCGCTTGCCGCCTATCAGCTTCGCGAGCGCCGCTTCGGCGCAGTCTCGAACGGATCCGACACTCGCCTGCGTGCTCAGAACTAGGCTTCTGACGGCGGCCGTGCTGCTGCCCGCGGTGGCAGCGCTCGTACTCTACGCGCCCGCCTGGTTCTTCACGATTTTCAACGCGGTCGCTGGCCTGTGGGGACTCTACGAGGTCGCCGCCATGACCGGCGCGCTGCATTGGGTGGCAATCCCGCTTTTCGCGGTCGTCGGCGGCGTGCCGCTGTTCTCGCTGCTCTATGAACCCAACCTCGGATGGGTCGGATGGGTAGTGCCGGTGATCGTGATCGTCATGATGCTCGGGCTGGTGCTGCGAATCGAAATGGCCGGCGGCGGCGAAAGATTCAGAGGCCCGCGGCTGGTCTTCATGGGCGCGGCTTACGTCGGATTTCTGTTTCCGTTCTTCGCGCTGGTGCGCAACAGCCCCGGCGGTATCCGAATGCTCCTGCTGGTCATCCTGCTGGCCGTCGTCAGCGACAGCGGCGCGTACTTCGTCGGCAGATACGCAGGCAAGACGCCGCTCGCGCCGAGCGTCAGCCCCAACAAAACGGTCGAAGGCGCCGAAGGCGGTCTGATCGCGACCATCGTGGCCGGTGCGATTCTGTATAAGATGATGGGCCTCACCTGGAGTTTTAGCTCTGTACTACTATTTGCCGCTACGGTCTCCATCCTTGCGCAGCTCGGCGACCTCGCCGGCTCGGCTTTAAAGCGCGCCGCGGGAGTCAAGGATTCAGGTTGGATCTTTCCCGGTCATGGCGGTCTGCTCGATCGAACTTGTTCACTGGTCTTTGCGCTGGTTTTCGCCTACTATTGGAATCGATGATGCGGCTTTGGTGGCCGCATTTTCACGCTTGAAAACCTTCCGCGCACAGCTCCTGTGGGAAACCAAATGATAGCGTCCATCCTATACGCCGCGCTTGTCTTCGCCGTGCTGGTCGTCGTGCACGAAGCAGGACACTTTGCGATGGCGAAGAAGGTCGGAGTCCGGGTGCTGCGGTTCTCTGTCGGCTATCCGCCGAGAGTTTTGGGCTTCCGCCGCGGCGAGACCGAGTACTCACTCGGCGCGACGCCGTTCGGCGGCTATGTCCGAATGCTCGGCGATGAAGTCGGCGAAGAACCCAAGCCCGAAGAACTCAAAATGTACCTGCACGAAATCGGCCTCGACCTGATTGGCGCAGCGCACGAGCGCGGCGCGATTCAAGCCGGGGGCGAATTCGACGCAAATCTGCGCGTCATCGCGGATCGTCTCGGCAACGGATCCGACTTCGGCGATTCCGCGCGAGCATCGGTTCAGGCGCAATCCGGCAACGCGGCGCTTGCTGCGACGGTACCGGCTGCAGTCCCTGCACTCGCACTCGGACCTGTGGCCGTCATCGGGCGCGACCTGAAACCGGACGAAGCGCTCCTGCTCGACAATGTGCGCCGCGAGCCCAAGGTTGAAGACGCAATAAAATTGCTCTCGGAACACCCTCCGGTCGCGCTGACCGAGGCCTACTGCAAGCGCGCGTTCCCGACTCAGTCGCTCGGCAAGCGCGTTCTGATAGTGCTGGCAGGGCCGATCGCGAATATTGCCTTCGCGCCAATCCTGCTGACCCTGGTTTTCATGACTGGCGTGCCGCAGTTGCTGCCGGTAGTCGGCAAGACCACCAAGGATTTACCTGCGGCCAAGGCTGGACTTCTCCCCGGCGACCGGATTATCGCGGTTAACGGCCAGCCGATGGACACTTGGGCCGATTTCTCGAAAACGGTGAAGGCGGGCGACGGCTCCCCCGTAACATTGGAAATCGAAAGGTCGGCGAACGGCGCGTCAAAGGTGCAAAGCGCGATCGTAATCAAGCCGACCCGGCTCGATCAGAAAACAATCTACGGCACCAACGCCACCACCTGGGTGATCGGCGTCCAGCCGCGCGGCGACGAGATTAGCAAGCGTTACGGTCCGATCGGCGCGGTGAAAGAGGCGGGCGAAACCTCGGTCGAGATGACGGTCCAGATGGTCGTCGGCATCGCCAGCATTTTCTCCGGCACCACGCCCGTGCGCGACGCGCTCGGCGGACCGATCATGATCGCGCAGATGGCGGGCCAGGAAGCGCATCGCGGCTTCGCCAACCTCGCGATGTTTACAGTGATGCTGAGCCTCGAGCTGGGTATCATAAACCTGTTGCCGGTGCCGCTGCTCGACGGCGGTCACTTGCTGTTTTTCGTGTTCGAGGGCGTGAAGGGCAAGCCGCTCGAACTTCGCTACCGGGAAGCGATGCTCCAGGTTGGACTTTTTTTGCTAGTGGCGCTGATGGCGTTTGTAATCTTCAATGACATCTCGCGTATTGTGCAGGGTTAATCGGCTGCTCGAACAGACGGCCGCAGTGCGCCCGGTCCTGGGACTCGATACCTCCACATCCATCGCAAGCCTTGCCCTGTTAAGCGGCGGCCGCGTCGCCGCGCGCATCGAGCGACCGGTCACCTCGCACGGCGCCGCCCTGCCGGACGCGATCGACGAACTTCTTGGTGAGGCGGGACTGACGCTCGGCGGCCTCGGCGCAATCGCAGTCGGGATCGGACCCGGCTCGTTCACCGGACTTCGCATCGGGCTCAGCTACGCTAAGGGAATCGCGATGGCCTCGGGATGCGCGCTGGTCGGAGTACCGGGTTTCGACGCGATGGCATTGGCGGCGCTCGAGCGCAACAATCTCGAGCCCGGCCGCCTGGTGTGCGTAGTTGCAGACGCGCGCAAGAACGAAGTTTACGCGGGTCTTTACCGGGTCGTGGCCGATGAGCTAGAGAAACTGTCAGGGGAGTTGGTAGTCGCGTTGCGACACCTGGCATCGCGCATCACCGAGGACGTAATGTTCGTCGGCGACGATAGAGCGAAGGATGCGGCGGCCCTTGTGGAATCGCGGGGCCATAGGGTGGCGGTTTTCGATACAGGGAAGCTCGATTTGCGCGGAGTCTGCGTCGCGGCGTTAGGCGGGGCGCGGTTTGCCCGTGGTGAAACGGATCGAGCGGCTTCGCTGGAGCCGCTATATATCAGGACGCCGGAGGCTACCTTCAAGCCACAGAATCCGGCGGTCACAGGCACGGAGGGCGTATGGAGCATCGAGAGGAAGAACTCATTCGGCTGCATCTGAACCACGACGAGGAGCTGAGGGCCCTCTACGCGGAGCATCAGGAGCTCAAACACAAACTCGAAGCCTTTAGAAATAAACATTACCTGACCAACGAAGAGGAAGTAGAAGAAAAGCGCATCCAGAAACTCAAGCTCGCGTCGAAAGATCGCATGATGGCGATCCTCGGCCGCTATCAACAAGAGGCTCACTGACGCTGAGGCCGGGCCATGAGCGCGCGCACTCCACCGCATGACAAGTCATACGATATCGGTTTTAGTTGAGAACGAATTCGGCGTGCTCGCACGCGTGGCCGGACTGTTTTCGGGCCGCGGCTTCAACATCGAGTCCCTGACCGTCAACGAGGATCCGCTCGATCCGACGGTCTCTCGTATCGTGCTGGTGACTACCGGCGACGATCAGATCGTCGAGCAGATCAACAAGCAGCTGAACAAGGTCGTCTCGGTGATCAAGATCACCGACTTCAAGGACGTCGAGACGATCGAGCGCGAGATGGTGATCGTAAAGGTCTCGGTTGACGAGCGCACGCGCTCAGAGCTCGACTCGATTGTCGCGGCGTTTCGCGCGCACGTGATCGATATCGGCCCGCGCGCGATCACGGTCGAGCTGACGGGAGACTCCGAGAAGATCAAGGCGTTCATCTCGATCGTGCGGCCGCTCGGAATCAAGGAAATTGTCCGCTCGGGCAAAGTCGCGATGGCGCGCGCGGTGCAGCTCAATCACGACAATCATCAGAATCGCCGGGCGCGCGAAGCTGAATAATCTGACAGCGGGAAAATTCGGGAGAACATTCAAATGAAGGTTTATTACGACCGCGACGCGGACTTGTCCGCGCTCAAAGGCAAGAAGATCGCGGTCATTGGCTTTGGAAGCCAGGGACATGCGCATGCGCTGAACCTGCGCGACAGCGGAATGGACGTATGCGTCGGGCTGGGCGCGAAATCGGCCTCGCGCGAAAAGGCCGCCAAGCAGGGCCTGGCGGTGTTCGACACGGCCGAAGCCGCCAAGCGCGCCGACGTAATCATGATACTGGTGCCGGACGAGATGGGCTCCGAGATTTACGAGGCCGAGATAGCGCCGCATCTCACCAAGGGCAAATACCTGGCCTTCGGCCACGGCTTCAACATCCATTTCAAATTCATCAAGCCGCCGGCAGACGTCAACGTCTTCATGATCGCGCCGAAGGGCCCCGGCCATCTCGTGCGCTCGGAATACACCAAGGGGCGCGGCGTGCCGTGCCTGCTCGCGGTGCAGCAGGATCCGTCGGGCGACACCACTAAGGTCGGACTCGCGTACGGCAGTGCGATCGGCGGCGGGCGCGCGGCGATTATCGAAACCTCGTTCAGAGAGGAAACGGAGACCGATCTGTTCGGCGAGCAATCCGTGCTGTGCGGCGGACTGACCGAGCTGATTCGCGCCGGTTACGAGACGCTGGTCGAAGCGGGTTATGCGCCCGAGATGGCGTACTTCGAGACGTTGCACGAAGTGAAGCTGATCGTGGACCTGATCTACGAGGGCGGAATCTCGAACATGCGCTACTCGATCAGCAACACTGCCGAGTATGGCGACATGACGCGCGGCACCAAGGTGATCGGCAAGGATTCGCGCGCGGCGATGAAGCAGATCCTCGCGGACATCCAGTCGGGCAAGTTCGCCAACGAATGGATCGGCGACTATAAGGCGGGACTGCCGCGGTTCCGCGAACTGCGCAAGGAAGCGGAGAAGCATCCGGTCGAGGAAGTCGGACGCAAGCTGCGCGCGTTCATGCCGTGGCTCGCGAGCGACCGGCTGGTCGACAAGTCGAAGAACTAGACTCGCATGGCGGGCGAGACTGACAGCGGACGGCCGGCGCCGGGCGCAATTCTTGCGCGTATCGCAAGCGCGATCGGAATTGCGACCGAGGGCGTCGCGTTGTCGCTCGGCCTGGCGGTGGCGGGAATCATCCTGGTTGCGCTCGGTCTCAGCAAAGTTGGTGCGATCCTGGTGATACTGGCAATTCCGATCGCGCTTTTCTTTCGCGATCCGGATCGCTATCCGCCGCGGACCGAGAACGTTGTGATCTCGGGCGCCGACGGCAAAGTTACCGACGTTTCCGACGTGTCTTTTCCCGGCTCGACCGGAAAGCTTTGCCATCGCGTGTCAGTATTCATGTCGCCGCTGAACGTTCACGTAAATCGCGCGCCGGTCGCCGGCGAAGTCACGACCGTCGAGCGTACGGCGGGCGAATTCCGCGCGGCGTTTCGCGACGATGCCAACGAACACAATGAACGCAACATGATTGCGATGACCGACGCCTCGGGCCGTATGTTCGGCATGATGCAGGTGGCCGGCTACCTGGCGCGGCGGATAGTTTGCCGGCTGCGCGCACGTGATAGAATACAAGCAGGGCAACGGATCGGCCTGATTATGTTTGGAAGCCGCGTCGATCACTTTTTTCCGTCTGAGTACACTGTCACCGTGTCGATGGGACAACGCGTTCGCGCCGGAGAATCCATTATCGGAGCAATCGAGCCATGAGCCGCAATTCCCGCCGATCGCGCGAAGAGCGCGCGCGAATGGAGCTCTATTCCGGTCAGGGCCGCGAGCCGGGTCTCAAGACTGAGAGCCCGCTGCGCCGTGGCGTGTTTTTGTTGCCGGCGACCATCACTTCGATCGGCTTGCTGTCGGGCTTCTACTCGATGATCTCCGCGGTCAGCGGACACTTCGAAGTCGCCGCCGTGATGATCGTGATCGCGTTCGTGTGCGACGGACTCGACGGACGTATCGCGCGAGCGTCGCGCACTTCGAGCCAGTTCGGCGTCGAGTACGACAGCCTTTCCGACGTGGTCGCGTTCGGCGTCGCCCCGGCGATGCTGGCGTACTCGTGGGCGCTCCGGCCGATCGGTTCGCTCGGAATCGGCGTCAGCGGATTGTTCGTGCTGTGCTCGGCACTCCGCCTGGCGCGCTTCAACGTGCAGACTGCGACCGCAGACAAGAGCCGCTTTGTCGGTTTGCCGGTACCGGGCGCGGCCGCGATGATAGCCGCACTCGCGCTCGCCTACAGCTACTTCGAAATCGACTCGCCGCGCGCTCTGTGTACGTTCATGGTGCCGGTCACGCTTACACTCGGCGGTCTGATGATCTCGCGCGTGCCCTACCCCAGCTTCAAAACGATCAAGCTGGAGAAGCGCGCGCAGATCGAGCTGGTGATCATCATGATGGTGTGCGCCGCGATGCTGTTCGCGATGCCGCAGCTGACTGCCTTCCTGCTCTCGGCCGCATACGTGTTGTCGGGTCCATATCTGATGCTCCGCGGCGAACGCTTGAGCGCCAAAGTCTCGGTGCTGCGCCCGGTCGCGGCCGCCAAACCGCACGAGGCTAACGGCTCTGCGTCTCAAGCCGACACGGCCAGAAGCACCCGCAGCCTCCGCGACCATCAACCGGCGCATCGCTAGGACGCCTTGACTAGCGTCTCGATCGCCGTTTAGAATCCGTACACGATGTTTTGTAACCTGCTACCGGAACTGCTGCTTAGCCTGGCCCTTATCAGGGCCCACGCCAGGCGCGCGTCCGGACAGGTTTAACGGCCTGATTAAACTGAGACACACGCCCCGGGCAGTGGGCCGATCGAAGCCGCCCGGGGCGTTTTCTTTTTTCGCTCACGGCTGACGATCGGCAGGCTGATCCCGCGGCGACGATGCGGGAGGAATGACGATGGCACACGCGGATACGGTTTCGCACGACGACCAGGACTACGTCCGAATCTTCGACACCACGCTGCGCGACGGCGAGCAGTCACCCGGCTGCACGATGAACGTCGAGGAGAAGATCGCGCTGGCGCGGCAACTCGAGCGGCTCAATGTCGATATCATCGAGGCGGGCTTTGCCGTTTCTTCGCCCGGTGATTTCGAGTCAGTCAGCCGCGTCGCACAGGCTGTCACGGAGCCGGTGGTGCTCAGCCTCTCGCGCACCCAGGAAGGAGACGTCGATTCGGCGCTGCGCGCAGTCGACAAGGCCGCGCACCCCGGGATTCACATCTTCATCGCGACTTCGGAAATCCATCTCAAGTACAAACTCAACATGAATCGCGAAGACGTGCTCGACGCTGCGACCTGGGCCGTCACCCGCGCAAAGAAGCATCTCGACTATATCGAGTTCTCGTGCGAGGACGCGTCGCGCTCCGACTGGGATTACATGGTGGACGTTTGCACCGAAGTCATCCGCGCCGGCGCGACCGTGATCAATCTGCCCGACACGACCGGCCACGCGATCCCCGAGGAGTTCGGCCGGATGTTCGCGTACATGCGCGAGAAAGTTCCCGGCGCTGACAAGGTCATCTGGAGCGCGCACTGCCACAACGATTTGGGGCTGGCGGTCGCGAACTCGCTGGCGGCGGTACGCAACGGCGCCCGCCAGATCGAATGCACCGTCAACGGAATCGGCGAGCGCGCGGGCAACTGCTCGATGGAAGAAGTCGTGATGGCGATGAAGACGCGGCGCGACCTGATGGGCGTGCAGTCGCGGGTGAACACGCGCCAGATCTATCCGGCCTCGCGCCTGCTCTCGCAAGTGATCGGCCAGTCGGTGCCGGCCAACAAGCCAATCGTCGGCGACAATGCGTTCGCACACGAGGCCGGAATCCACCAGGACGGCGTGCTGAAGTACAAGCTCACCTACGAGATCATGAAGCCCGAGGATATCGGCATCCCGTCGAACAAGCTGGTGCTCGGCAAGCATTCGGGGCGCCACGCGTTCACCAACCGGCTCACGGAACTGGGCGTCGATATCGAGGAAGTCGACGTGAACAAGGCGTTCGCCGAATTCAAGGCGCTGTGCGACAAGAAGAAAATCGTATACGACGACGACATCCTGGCGCTGGTTACCGAGAGCGCACGTCAGACCATCGATCATTTCGAGCTGGTTGATTTGAAGGTCGGCTCGTCCAGCAAGAGCACGCCGCATGCGGAAGTCACGCTGCGCGTGGACGGGAAAGAGCGCTCGGCCGAGGGCGAGGGCGACGGGATGGTCGACGCGTGCTACAAGGCGATCTACAAAATCGCGGAAATAAATCCGGCGTTGGAGCGATACGCGGTCAAAGCAATCACCGGCGGCACCGACGCGCTGGGCGAAGTTAGCTGCATGATTCGCGAAAACGACGTGACCGTCGCCGGCCAGGGCGCGCATAGCGACATCGTCATGGCCAGCGCGCTGGCACTGGTAAACGCGCTCAACCGGCTGAAAGCGCGGAAGCATGCACCGCTCAAGCCGACCAGCGACGTGCGGTGAGCCCAACGGGGCTTGCCGCAACATCACAGTTGGGCTACTGGTTTGAGTGCTTGAAATTTAATTTGAATTCGCTCTACATCCTGCGCGACGTGCGGCCTTTTGCGTCTCCCGCCATTGTGGCGAGGTTTGCTACTGCGCCATCGCGCCAATCGGCGCTCCAAATTTTCGAGGCTTTACACTGACGGGTCGAGACTGTCTGACGCTCTGCCCGATCACTCACGTCCAGGCGTTCGCGCTTTCGCATGGCCTATAAAATTCTAGTTCTCAAAGGTGATGGCATCGGCCCCGAGGTCGTCGGCGAAGCCCTGCAGATTCTCAAGATCATCGCGCGCCGATCGGCCGTCGATCTCCAATTCAAGGAGGGCTTGATTGGCGGTCATGCGATCGACGTCAACGGCACCCCGCTGCCCGACGAGGTAGTCAAGATCGCCCAGGACAGCGACGCGATTCTGCTCGGCGCCGTCGGCGGACCGAAATGGGACAATCCCAACGCCGACAAGCGCCCCGAGCAGGGATTGCTGGGAATCCGAAAAGCGCTGGGCCTATTCGCCAATGTGCGGCCCGTCAAAGTCGTCAAGGAACTGCTCGCTGCATCTCCGCTCAAGCCCGAATTGATCAACGGCGTCGACATGGTCGTCATTCGCGAGCTTACTGGCGGCATCTACTACGGCAAGCCGAGCGAGAAACGCGGCGCGAAGGAAAGCCGCGAGGCGGTCGATACCTGCTTCTACAGCGAGGCCGAGATTACCCGCGTGCTCAAGTTCGGTTTCGAGCTGGCTCGCGAGCGCCGCAAAAAACTGACCTCGGTGGACAAGGCCAACGTCATTTCGACGTCACGTTTGTGGCGCGAGATCGCGACCGAGTTGAGCGCGCTATACAAGGATGTCGCCTTCGAGAGCCAGTTGGTTGATTCGATGGCGATGCATCTGATTCGGCGCCCCAAGGACTTCGATGTGGTCGTCACCGAGAATATGTTCGGCGACATCCTCACCGACGAGGCGTCGGTGATCGCGGGCTCGATGGGCATGCTGCCGTCGGCGTCGCTCGGCGAGGAGCTCAACAGCGCCGGCTTCCGGGTCGGGCTCTACGAGCCGATTCACGGCAGCGCGCCGGACATCGCGGGCCGCGATGAAGCCAATCCGCTCGCGGCGATCCTGTCGGCCGCGATGCTGCTCGAGCATTCGCTCGGCATGCGCGCCGAGGCCGAGCTGATTTCACAGGCGGTCGACTCGGTCGTGCGCGACGGTTATCGCACGCGCGATCTTCATGGCGGCACCGGCACGCAGATCGTCGGCTGCAAGGCGATGGGCCGGCTGGTGCGCGAAAAGCTCGAAAGCACTGAAAGCGAAGGCGAATGAGCAACATGCGCGAGCCGAGAGTGGCGGTTGTCGGCGCCACCGGCGCGGTGGGCAACCAGCTTATCGAACTGATCGCGGCGCGCGGATTCCAGCTCAGCGAACTGAAACTCTTCACCACCGAAGCGGGCGCGATGCAGACCCTCGACGCCGGCGGCGAGGAGCGGCTGGTCGACGCGCTCGAGAGTCCCGCCGAGCTGCGCGACTTCGACATCGCGTTCCTCGCGATCCCGGCACCGCGCGCGGCGGAAATTATTGCGGCTCAGCCTGGGCCGATTTTGATCGACCTGAGTGCGGCGAATCGCCCGCCGTCGGACGTGCCGATGGTCGCGCCGGGACTCACTTCGCGCGAGGCGCTCGCGAAATTGCGCAATGCAAAAGTTTTCGCGACGCCTCATCCTGCGGCGCACGTGCTTGCGACCTGTCTCAAAGCGCTGAATGCGCGCGGTGGATTCGTCGCTGCGACGGCGATGCTCGGTGCGAGCGCCGGCGGCAGGGACGTGCTGACCGCGACCGTCGATCAGACCACCGACCTGCTAAGCGCGCGCCTCGAGCTCGACGACGATGAAACCCAGCGCGGCTTCAACGCCTTCATGCGCGAGCATGAGCGATCGGTCGCGAGCGCAATCGCCGCGCAAGTCGCGGCGCTGCTCGACAAGGCGCCGCCGTTATCCGTGCAGGTCGCCGCGATTCCCGTTCTTCACGGCTCCGCGTTGACCGTCGACATTCAGCAGCCGCGCGCCGTCAAAGGCAATGGCGAAGACGCGGTCGAACTGCTGCGGGTCGCGCCCGGCATTCTGATCGCCGAAGAAGGCGAGCCGCTCGGCGTGATCGACGCCGTCGGCCAGGAGGCCATCGTGGTCAGCGTCGAGTCGCGTGACGACTCGCTGTCACTCTGGTGCGTCTTCGACAACACGCGCCTGGCGGCTCTGGGAGCGCTCTGGATCGCCGAGACGCTGGCGCTCAGCTCGCCCACTCTCGACTGATTCGGCTCGCGATCATGTCTGTCCTCAAGCTCACCGTCGAGTACGACGGCACCAGTTATTCGGGATGGCAACTGCAGCCGCGCCACGATTCGATCCAGGGCAGGATCGAAGCCGCGCTCGAACGGATTTTCGCCGAGCCGGTGCGCGTGTTCGGTTCCGGCCGCACCGACGCCGGCGTGCATGCGCGCGGGCAGGTCGCCTCCATTTCGATTCCACGTCCGTTCGACCTCCACGAATTGCAGCGCGCGCTCAACTCGATCCTGCCCGCCGACATCGTCGTCCGCGACATCGCGCCCGCCCCTGACGACTTCGATCCGCGGCGTGCCGCCCGCTCACGCGTGTATGAGTATCGCGTGCTGAATCGCAAGATCGCGTCCGCTTTCGAGTATCGTTATAGCTGGCTCGTGCGCGACCAGCTCGATCTCGCGCAAATGAATTGCGCCGCGCGCATCTTCGTCGGCGAGCACGATTTCGCCGCGTTCCGCTCGCTCGGCAGCGTAGTGAAGACCACTGTGCGCCGCGTCGTGTCGAGCGAATGGACGCGCGACGCCGAGCTTCTGCTCTATCGCGTCGAGGCCAACAGTTTTCTGCGGCACATGGTGCGCGCGATGGTTGCGGCGATGGTCGATATGGGACGCGGCAAGCTCACCGCCGAAAAGATTGCGACGATTCTAGCCGGACGGGATCGGCAGGCGGCTCCCGCCAACGCGCCGCCGGGTGGTCTCTACCTCGTCGAAGTGCGCTACTGACGGCCTAATTGCGCAGTTCGCGCGACCATTGCGCGCAAAACCCTTGGGGCTCAACGCTCGCGCGAACAGCCTGTGCAAAAACCATCACGATCCCTAGAAAAAATGCCAATTTTCATGCTGCACGCACTTGAATTTGTCGCCCTACTCGTTCACCCTCACTGAAAGCCCGCAACCCGGGACGCAAGGAGGAGGATGGATGACTCAGTCGCAGGTAGCAGCCCACTTGGCTGAAAAACTCGAACTCACGAAGAAGCAGGGGAAGTCGGTACTCGAGGAACTGAACGCATTGATCGTTCGCGAGCTCAAGAAGGAAGGATCGCTGCGGCTGGCCGGCCTCGGCATTTTCCGCAAGCGCAAGACCAAGGCGCGGATGGGCCGCAATCCCGCCACTGGTCAGGAGATCAAGATTCCGGCCCGCACCCGGCTTCGCTTCACCGCTGCCAAAGCGCTGAAGGACGCAGTCCTCGGCACGAAATAATCGGCCAGTTTTTTGTGAACCGCGGGAACGGACTCGATCCGGTTCCCGCGGTTTGCTTTTTCTCTGTCAATCCTTCCCACCCGGCTTGCGCCGCGACGCGGGGTTGCGCGCCTCGCGCGCGCGGGCGAGAAACTCGCGAATCCTGATTTCGTAGCCGCGCTCCGACGGCTCGTAATAGATTTTTTCGCCCAGCTCTTCCGGCAAATAGCTCTGCGCGACGAGCGCGCCTTCGAAATCGTGCGGATAGCGGTAATCCTTGCCGTAGCCTAGTCCCTTCATCATCGGCGTCGGCGCGTTGCGCAAATGCAGCGGAACCGCAAGTGCGCCAAGCGTTTTCGCGTCTTCGCTGGCCGCGCGCATCGCACGGTACGATGCGTTAGACTTCGGCGCACTGGCGAGGTACGTCACGCCCTGCGCGAGCGGAATCACGCCTTCCGGCATGCCGACGAAATCCACCGCATCTTTAACTGCGATCGCTACCTGCAGCGCGCGAGGATCGGCGTTGCCGACATCTTCCGACGCAAAGATCACCATCCGCCGCGCGATGAACAGCGGTTCCTCGCCCGCCTCGACCATCCGCATCATCCAGTAAACTGCAGCATCGGGGTCGCTGCCGCGCATGCTCTTGATGAACGCCGAAATGACGTTGTAGTGCTCTTCGCCGGCGCGATCGTAGAGCAGAGCCTTCTGCTGCGCCGACTCGCGAATGTGCTCGGGCGTGATTATCGTCGCGCCCGCGTTCTGGGCGAACTCCGCCGCAATCTCGAGCGTGCCGAGCGCACGGCGCGCGTCGCCGCCCGCATATCGAACGATCTCGTCGATCGCGCCGACTCCCAGCTTGAGTCCAGTGTTGCCGAGCCCGCGCTCCTTGTCAGCGAGCGCGCGATGAACCAGGGTCGAGACGTTTTCCTCCGACAGCGGACGCAGCACCAGCAGACGCATGCGCGAGAGCAGTGCCGAGATCACTTCGAACGACGGATTTTCCGTGGTCGCGCCGATAAGCGTGATCAACCCGCTCTCGACATGCGGCAGAAATGCGTCCTGCTGCGCGCGGTTCCATCGATGGATCTCGTCGATGAAGACCACGGTGCGCTTGCCCGCCTCGAGATCCTGCCGCGCTTGCTCGACCGCTTCGCGCAAATCGGCGACGCCCGAGGTCACCGCGGCAAGCTTGCGAAACACCGCGCCCGACTGCTCCGCGAGCACGATCGCGAGCGTCGTCTTACCGGTGCCCGGCGGACCCCACAGGATCATCGAATGCAGGACGTGAGCCGCGACCATTTGGCTGAGAAATTTTCCCGGCCCCAGCAGATGCTCCTGGCCGACAATCTCGTCGAGCGTGCGCGGACGCATCCGGTCCGCCAATGGTTGGCTCAGCGGAGTGCGCGGTGGAAACAAACTCTGCGAAGAATCGGCCTTACGCCGTGGCATTTTTGAAACGTAGCACACCAATCGGCTCCAGCTAATGGATCGATCCTGGCCCCTCCTTGTCCGATGAGAGGTTATCAGGGAGGGCCCCCGCCACCGCGTCGTTTGCGCAATCGGCTCCGGCTGATCTAGCTTCATGACGGGCTGGACAGGAGCCGGCACCACTTATGATCGTTGGCATCGATATCGGCGGCTCGACTACCGACGCCGTCATCCTCGAAAATGGTGGCCTGCACGTTGTAACGATCGAGGCTAACGACCCGGTCGCCGCGGCTGCGGGCGCGCTCGGCAAACTGGTCGCCGATTTCGGCATCAGGCTCGAAGACGTCGAATGCGTGGCTGCAACCGGCGCGGGCTCGCGCGTGCTCACCAAGTCCCTCCTCGGCAGGCCGGTAATCAAGGTCAACGAGTTCACCGCGATCGGAATCGGCGGCACCTCGCTCGCCAATCTCGATAGCGCGATGGTCGTCTCGCTCGGCACCGGCACCGCGATCGTGTCCGTCACGCGCGACAAGATCGAGCACTTCAGCGGCACTGGCGTCGGCGGCGGCACGCTGCTCGGACTCGCCAAGCACATGCTCGGGGTCTCGACCATCGAGCGGCTGGAGAAACTGGCGCGCAAGGGCGACTTGCGGCGCATCGATCTCAGCGTTCGCGACATCGCCGGCGGCTCGATCGGCGATCTGCCGCCGTCCACCACCGCCGCGAACTTCGGCAAGGTAAGCGCCGACGCCACGCCCGAGGACAAGGCGCTCGCCATCATGAACATGATCACCGAATCGATCGGGGTGCTCGCGCTCGCGAGCGCGCGCGCGTGCGGGCAGGAGAACATCGTTCTCACCGGCAAGCTGTCGCGCCTGTTTCGATTCATGCAGGAGATGAAGCGGCTCAGCTTCCCGTTCGGCCGCCGCTTCCTCATCCCCGAGCACGCCGATTTCGCCACCGCGATCGGCGCGGCGCGCCACGCCCGCCAGCAGAAATAGCGCGCTCCCCGCGCCGTTACATCTTTGCCGCGGTAGGATATAAAACTCCGAGGATCACGCCGGGGTGGTCTCGCGAGGTTTATTCACCAATGCCATCTGAGTTGCTCAAGGGATTTCGCCTGCTCGATTTGACCGACGAGAAGGGTGCGCTATCCGGCAAGATGTTCGCCGATCTCGGCGCCGAAGTTATCAAGGTCGAGCCGCCCGAGGGTTGCTCGACGCGGCGCATCCCGCCTTATCTCCAAGACAAAGCCGACGCCGAGCATTGCCTCTACTCGCTCGCATATCATGCGGGGAAGAAATCGGTGACCGCGAATCTTGCCACCGCCGATGGCCGCGCGCTCGTCGCCGATCT
Source organism: Binatus sp. (SeqCode) (assembly GCA_050010075.1). GTDB lineage: Bacteria > Desulfobacterota > Binatia > Binatales > Binataceae > Binatus. The sequence goes on from JBEKLS010000010.1 coordinate 41,607, forward strand.
CGCGGCACGTTCCGATTTTCTCGTCGAGTCGCATCCGCTCGGCTATCTGGAATCGATCGGCCTCGGCTACGACGCCCTCGCAAAGAAAAATCCGCGGCTCATCTATGCGTCGATCACGCCGTTCGGCGACACCGGTCCCGGCAAGGATTACAACTGGGCCGACATCATCACGTGGGCGGCCGGCGGCATGATGTACCTGATGGGCGAGCAGGGTAAGCCTCCCCTGCAGATGAGTTTGCCGCAAGCCGGATTGCATGCGGGCGCCGAGGCCAGCGTCGCGATGATGCTGGCGCACTACCCGCGCCAGATCGACGGCCAGGGCCAGCGTATCGTCGTCAACATGCAGGCCTGCATCGTGTGGACGCTGATGAACGAGCAGGCGATGCCGTTCCTGCACGGCGACCATCTCAAGCGCACAGGGATTTTTGTGGGCTCAGCCGATGCGCGCCGCAAGATGGTGTACGCGTGCAAGGACGGTCACATCTCGATCCTGGTCGCCGGCGGGCCGACGTTGGGCAAATCGACCAAAGCGCTGATCGAGTGGATGCGCGAAAGCGGCTACGGCTCCGACTGGATGAGCACCAAGGATTGGCTTTCGTGGGTGCCCGGCGTGTTCATGAAAATGACGGATCAGGATCACAAGGAGATCGAGGATCTCGAAACCACGGTCCAGCGCTTCCTGCTGACGATGACGAAGCATGAGATTTATGCGCAGGGACTCAAGCGGCGCATCTTTCTCGCACCGGTCGCTACGGCCGCCGATATCGCCGCCGACGATCAGCTCAAGGCGCGCGACTTCTGGATCCAGGTGCCACACGACACGCTCGGCCGCTCGCTCACGTTTCCCGGACCTTTCGCGAAGATGTCGGCGACGCCGATCGGATCGACGACGCGCGCGCCGGGAATCGGCGAGCATAGCGATGAGATTTACCGGACCCTGCTTGGCCTTACGTCCGAGCGGGTGACCAAACTTCGCGCCGCCGGCTCGATTTAGTCAGGAGATTTCGCGATGAGCCGTTTCGCACTCGAAGGAGTTCACATTCTCGACTTCGCCTGGGTCGGCGTCGGCCCGATCACGACCAAGTATTTCGCCGACAACGGCGCCGACGTAATTCGCGTCGAGTCTATGGCGCGTCCCGACATCCTGCGCATCGGTCCGCCGTGGAAGGACGCGATGCCGGGCATCAACCGCAGCCAGTTCTTCGCCAGCTTCAACACTTCGAAGAAATCTATCGCGCTCGACCTGGGCAAGGACAAGGCGCGCGAGCTCGCGAAACGGCTGGTGCCGTGGGCCGACATCGTCGTCGAGAGTTTCACGCCCAAGGCGATGCGCAAGTGGGGACTCGACTACGAAAGTCTGCGCGAGCTGCGCCCCGACCTCATCATGCTCTCGACCTGCATGCAGGGGCAGACGGGACCTAACGCGCTGTACCCCGGTTTTGGCCAGCTGATGGCCGCGCTTTCGGGCTTCTACTACATCTCGGGCTACGGGCCAGGCTCGTGCACGCCGCCGTACGGCGCTTACACCGATTTCATCGCGCCGCGCTTTTCCGCATTCGCGCTGCTCGCCGCGCTCGACTATCGGCGCCGCACAGGCAAGGGCCAATACATCGACATGGCGCAGTACGAAGCAGCGATGCAGAACCTGGCGCCTGCGTTGATCGACTACCACGCGACCGGCCGCGTGCTGGGACCGCGCGGCAACGCATCCGATCGCTACGCTCCGCACGGGGCCTACCGATGCGCCGACGAAGGCGATAGCGAACGCTGGATTGCGATCGCCGTCGCGGGTGACGCGCAGTGGCGCGCGATGCTCACCGCGCTCGGCGCCGAATCCACCGATCCGCGTTTCGCGACCGCACCGGCGCGCATGCAGAACGCCGAGGCGATCGATCAGTTCGTCGGATCGCTGACGCGCTTGCACAACTTGCCGGAGCTCACGGCGAAGTTGCAGGCCGCCGGCGTCGCTGCTTATCCGGTCGAGAACTGCGTCGATATCCACAATGACGACAACCTCGAGGCATTCGGCTTCTGGCATTGGCTGGAGCACAAGGAGATGGGCGCGTCGCCGTACGAAGGACTCGAGCATCGCATGAGCCGCACACCCGGCACGCTGCGATCGGCCGCGCCGATTCTCGGCCAGGATAACGATGAAATTTTCCGCGAGATGCTCTCGCTCAGCACCGATGAAATCGAGCAGCTAAAGAAAGAGAACGTGATATTCTGAGTTCGTCCCGCTGGTCGTCGTGCGATACGAACTCAAAATTGCGCTCCGCTATCTTCGCGCCCGCCGCAAGGACGCCTTCATCTCGATCACGACTATTTTCACCGCGGTCGGCGTGATGATCGGCGTCGCCGCGCTCACCATGACGCTGTCGGTGATGGGCGGCTTCGAGCAAAGCATCAAGGAGCGCGTGCTCAACCTCAGCCCGCAGGTCCAGATACTCAACTCGCAAGGCTCGATCGACAACTACGCCGATATCGAGAAGAGAGTCGCGAGCGTGCCCGGCGTCAACGGCGCGGAGTCGTACATCATCGGCCAGGGGATGCTGAGTTCGGGGCGCGGAATCGGCGGCGTGGTCGTGCGCGGCGTCGAAGAGAACAACCCCGTCGTGCGCGAGCAATGGGGTCGCTATATGACGGCAGGCGGCCTCGACGATCTGTCGCGCAGCTACTCGATTCCCGCCAACGGCACCGTCCCGGCAGCGTCCGTGTCCGGCGTCGCCATCGGAGTCAGCCTCGCGAAGAAACTCAAGGCCAAACCCGGTGACTCCGTCCGCATGGTCGCGCCGGTGATTGGGCCGGACGGCTCGCTATCCACCAAGAGCGGCCAATTCGTGATCGGCGCGATTTTCGACTCGGGGATGAACATCGTCGACGCCGACATGGTCTTCATGGACCTGACGCACGCGCAGGATTTCTTCGGGCGTCCCGCCAAGGCTGACGCCGTCGATATCCATCTCGCGAACCTCGACCAGACCGACGCCGTCACCGACGCGATGCGCACGCTGTTCCCGAGTCCGTACCACGTCCGCAACTGGATCGAGTTCAACGAAAATGCGGCCGCCGGCTTCGCACTGCTAAAGCTGGTCTACTCACTCGTGCTCGGGATGCTGATCGGGGTGGCGGCGTTCAACCTGGTCGCGACGCTTATCATGGTCGTGATGGAAAAGCGCAAGGACATCGCGGTGCTGATCGCGATGGGCGCGAAGCGGCGCGACGTACGCCTCATTTTTGTGATGAAAGGACTGATCGTCGGCGCTGCGGGAACGCTGGCTGGACTGATTCTCGGCGCCGCCGGATGCTTCGCGCTGGCGCACTACCAGTTCATTCACATCCCACGCGAAATCTACGGCATCTCGACCGTGCCTATAGCCGTCGCGCCGTCGAACTTCGCCGCCGTCGCCGTGGCTTCGATGCTTCTGTGCCTGCTCGCGACCGTTTACCCGGCGCGCCAAGCGTCACGCGAAATGCCCGTCGAAGTCTTCCGCTCCTAACCCTGCCTCACGTCCCCACCACCCCACATTCGCGGTCAACCGACTGGCTACTGATTATTTGGTGTGTGATTCGTATTGGTGGGGGGCTTGCCGGCCAGCTTTGGTTTGCGGACGACCAGAGTCTCATGTCCGCGAACCTTGATCGTACGCGCGGGCTCTGACGAAAAGTTCTGGCTCGGTCCGTCAGAATTTCGCGGCCGCGACGAGGTGCGCTTGCGGCGCCAGTTGCTGAGCTCCTTCGACAGTTTCGAGGCCAGCGAATCGTTGTCCTGGCCGTCCTCGGTCGATTCTCCGCTTTCCTTGGGGTCGCCCTCAAAGTCCGCGGAACTCATTTGCGTTCTCTCTTCTTGTGACGTGGATTTGTCCTCCTTAATCAGGACTGTTTAAGAAACAGGATTTTAGTTCTCGAAATTGATGTGCTGACAGTAGTCGGCGCTAGCTTTCGCGGCAGCCTGGAATCGTTAAATCAGTGGGTAAGATTGTGTATCGACTGCGTACCGAATCTGGATGTTATCGGCGCGTTTCAGCTTGGGATGATTTTATGTGGGATTCTTTCAGGCGGATTTTGCGCCGACCGGGCTTGTTTCGGCACCGGCCGGCGTTCAATTCATTGGTATCTTCGACTCACGGTTTAGGAAAACAGACTCTGCATTCGCAGCGCGAGACCCATGTCTCCCGCAATTCGCAGTTTGCCGCTCATGAACGCGACCTGCCCGTTGAGCTTGCCGGTTGTCATGTCGACGTAGTCCTGCGCAGTCATCGAAATCGTGATGCTCGGCGACGCGGCCGGTCCTTCTTTGACCTCGCACGTCTCATTGTTGATGACGACGTGCCACTTGCCGCCGTTGTCGCCCGAGAGATCAAACTGGTAAGTCGCATTCAGGCCCTTCGCCGCATCCTTGTTAAAGCGACTGGGCATCGCCGCAAAGATTTCTTTGGGTGTGGTGGGTGCTGCATCAGCCATGGAAAATTCAGTCCTCCTGGTAGGAACGCGCTGTGCCGCGCTCTTTCCGCCATATAAGCGTTCGGCTCTAACCGTGTCAATAGTAACACGCCCCGCGAGATTAATCACCCGCCCGTTGGCTCTTTTGGTAACCTAATCAGAATCCGAACATGTTCCCCGGTACTACTCGAATGATATTTCCGCGTACCTGCACCGGCGAGGCGTTCTCGGTAATCGTCACCGCCTGCTGCTTCTGCGCTTCGCTCTTGACCGTGCCGTCCAGATACGCATCGTGGCCGATAACTTTCACCGTCACGCTGGTCAGCCCCGCGGCGTAGAGCTGCGACGCGATGGCAGCCTGGCGCGCGGCCCAATCGGCGGTGTCAGTCGACAGCGAATCGATTACGTTGCCGACTCCCGGCACCTGTCGCACCAGCCTTTCCGTGTACAGCTTGGTGTCATTGTCGAATACCTTGCCGAAAATCGTCACGGTGTTGCCGTTGGTGTAACAGTTCACGCGCCGCGTCCGCGGATTCGACGAGAGCACCTGCAGCACCTGCTGCTGCAAGGTTAGGACCGGAGGCCGGGGCGGTCGCGGCGCATGATGCTTGCGTGGCGGCGGTGGTGGCGGAGGCATGACAGCCTCCATCGGCGGCGTCTCGGCGGCAGCCGGGGACGGCGGGCTCATCGCTTCTGACGCGGCTGCCGACGCCTCGGGCGACGGCGGTGAGCTGGCCAGTTCCGGCGCCTCGGTCGGGCTCAGTCCCGCCAGCTTGGTGCTGAGCGCTGACTCGAGCGCGTCCCTGGTCGACGGATCGTTGGTGAAAATTATCGGGTAGTCGATCTCAACCTCGCTGCCGCTGAACGGCGCAAAATTCCACGCCGAGACGTCATGAATAACTTCCGCATCGAACGCCGGATTCGGATCGGTCGAGGTCCTGACCGACGCCGCATCAACGCTACCGTTGGGCAGCACCCGCACCCGCACAACCATCGCGTCGCGCATCGTACTGTCGCCGGCCAGTGCATGCGTATAGCTGTCGAGCAGTCCGTCCTTGTGATCGTCGAAAAATTTCCGCGCGGTCTCCTGGTTGCGCTCCGGCGCCGCGGCTGATTCGCCCGTCACCTGCACGCCCATCGCATTTGCCAGCGCCACCAACGGCCCCGTCGGCACAGCCGCCACGGAAGGCGCGGCCGACGGCGACGCGTTGGCAACAGGCGCCTGTGCACGCTTGCTGCTCAGATGAAGCGCGAGCCACGCGCCGCCGCCCAGCGCGACGACGGCGGCCAGCACGTAGGCGAGCACCCCGAAGGTCGAGCGGCCTTCGTCTTCGTCGTCCCCGCCCGGCATCTTGCCCGTGATTCGCATCGACGGAGACGGGTCGCGCCGCACCGTCGTCGGCTTGCTCGAGGCCGTGCGCGGCGGAGGCGGTGTGTAGGTCTCAGCGGCCGACTCGACGCCGAGTCGCGCGCCGCAAAAGTTGCAGATCAGCTCGCCTGGCTGCGCCTTGCCGCCGCATACCGGACACTCGACTTGGGTGCCCTCGTCGCTTTCACGCCCGGCGCTTTCCGCAAAGGCGGGACCGGCCTGCACCAGCGCTGTTCCGTCAGTTTCGCAAAACGTTTCCGCATCGGGGTAGGTTTTATCGCAGCGCGGACACCTTTTCATCTTTGTAAGAAATCCTCCGGCGCAAGTTTCGATGATATCCGCGCGAATTTTGGCGCGGGAGGGCGGGCACGGCGGCCCGCCCCACTAGACAATCAATGCTTCGAGATTACCTCGGCGCCGAACTTCTCCATCGCCGCGAGATGCTCGCGCGTGGTCGCGGCCGGCGCCACGATGATTCGCGACACGCCCATCTCGGCGAATTTCTCGATGTCACCCTGCTTCAACGGCTGGCGCAGCCTGCTTATCGTCAGTTCGAGCGGCACTGTCCGCTCGGCGGCTCGCTCATGCTCGCGCAGGCGGTTGATCGTCGCCGCGACGTCGTCGTCGCCCTCCGCGATTCCGTACCAGCCGTCGCCGAGTTTCGCCGCACGCTTGAGCGAGGGCTCGGTGTTGCCGCCGAACACGATCGGCGGATGCGGCTTTTGCGCGGGCTTGGGCATGAACTTGAATCCTTCGACGCTGATTGTCTTGCCGTGATACTCGGGCGCGTCCTTGGTCCACAGCTCTTTCATCAATGCGAGATATTCGCGCGTTCGCAGCGCGCGATCCTTGAAGTTCATTCCGACGCCTGCGAACTCTTCTTCGAGCCAGCCGATCCCGACGCCGAAAATAAATCGCCCGCCCGAGAGCACGTCGAGGCTGGCGACCGCCTTCGCAGTCGTAAACGCGTTGCGAATCGGCAGCACGAAAACTCCCGTCGCCAGGCGAATCTTCGACGTGACGCCCGCGACGTACGCCAGCGCCAGCAGCGGATCGTGCAGCGGCGTCTCCGGCGGCGCGCCCATCCTTCCACTAGAAGAATACGGATACGGCGAGCGGTACGTTACCGGCAAAATAATGTGCTCGGGAATCCAGAGCGACTCGAAACCGCTCTCCTCGGCCTTGCGCGCGACCGCCGCGATGCTGTTGGGCGAGGTCTGGTACAGGAATGTTCCGAATTTCATAGTGTTCAACGCTCCATCCGCGCGACGTTTAACAGTCCTGCTAGTCAGTTTCCAGCTTCACCGCAAAGACCGCCGGGTCCTCGATCGTGCGCAAATCGAGATAGAACGAATCGTCGGCCACGCGACCGATTATGCGCGCGCGGCGAAACATCGCGGCGATCGCGTTGGCGGATTTTCCCGGATGAGTCACGCGCAGCGCTACCGACTCCAACTCCTCGACCGGCATCGCGCCCGAGCCGACCTGCGATGCCGCTTCGACAATCTCGACCACGTAACCGTCGCCGAGCCGCTCGACGACGATCTCCCGCGCGCGCGGTGCGATAGCGCCAATCTCACTCGCACGCCGCGACAGCATTCGAAGCGTCGGTAACTCCGAGGCCAGGTCGCCCGAACGAAGATATAGCCGCAGCGTCGCCGCCAGCGCGGCAATCGTCAGCTTGTCGCATCTGAGCGCGCGCTTCAGCGGGTTGCGCTTGATTCGATCGATCGCGGCGCGCCGCCCCACGATAACGCCCGCCTGCGGACCGCCAAGCAGCTTGTCGCCGGAAAAGGTGACGATCGCGGCGCCCGCCGCGATTCGCTCGCGCACAATCGGTTCGCGCGCAACTCCGTACGCCGTCAGATCGACCAGGGCACCGGCACCGAGATCCTCCATCACATCGATCCCGCGCGTACGCCCGATTTCAACCAGGTCCTCAAGCGTCACTTCGCTGGTGAATCCGACAACGCGGTAGTTCGACGGATGTACTTTCAGCAGCAGCGCGGTCTGCGGCCCGATCGCGTCCGCATAGTCCTGCGGATGGGTCCGATTGGTGGTGCCGACCTCGCGCAATATCGCGCCGCTCTTGGCCATCACGTCGGGCAATCGAAACGATCCGCCAATCTCGATCATCTCGCCCCGCGAGACGATCACTTCGCGGCCCTCGGCCAGCGAATTAAGTGCCAGCACCACCGCCGCGGCATTGTTGTTCACGACAGTAGCCGCCTCGGCCCCGGTCAACGCGCAAATCTCGTCCTCGACGATCGAATCGCGGTCGCCGCGCGCGCCGGTTTCGAGATCGTATTCCAGATTGACGGCGGATCGCGCTGCGATCTCGACGGCTTCGATCGCCGATTCCGCCAAAGTCGCGCGGCCGAGATTCGTATGCAGCACGACTCCGGTCGCATTCACGACCGGCCGGAGCACCGGTTCCTCCGCAGCAATCGCGCGCGCAGCCGCTTGCACAACAGCGTCGATCATCGCGTCGCGATCGCGCAGATGGGTATCGCGGCCCGCGAGAATCGCGGCGCGCAAATCCGCCGACGCCCGCTGCACCGTCACCTTGAGATAGCTGCGACTGAATCCCGCAAGCGCTGGATTCGCCTCCGCCGCGCGAAGGCATTCGTCGATCGGCGGGATCGCGCGGACAGCCTGCGCGCGCGCATCGGTGTCTGCGTCACGATTTTTTCGGGAATGTTTGGACACGGTGGATGATTATCAAAGAGCGCCCAGCCCCGGCGCAACCCAAGTTCATCCACTATTGTGACGCGCTCGTCCGAAATTCTAACCTCTCCTTGTCCGAGGAGAGGTCGGCGTAAGCCGCGCAAAGCGCGGTGTCGCCGGGTGAGGTGGAAAGCTCGACAGCGCACCCACATCAACGCGTCCAAGCACCGCATCTGGATAGTGAGGCCGCCGCGAGGCAGCGGCACCACTTTCTGACTTGGTACAAAAGAAAATTGCGCATAGTTGTTATGGCATGCGTCCCACCTCTCCCGGCGCCACCTTCGGTTGGCGCCGACCTCTCCTCGGACAAGGAGAGGTTAAGAACCGTCCCGACCCACCGCGGGTCTCACGTTAGATTAAATGGCCGCCTCCTGAATCTCCTCTTGCGCTTGAGCGATCAATTTCAGCTTCGTCAGTAAAATGAATCCGCAAAGCAACGAAAACGCTGCGCAGAACAGCACTGCGGCGCGCGGGCTCTGATGGTCGCCGATAAAGCCGACCGCCAGGCTGCCTAACGGGGCGGTGCCGATGAATGACAGCAGGTACAGACTCATCACGCGCCCGCGCAATTCGTCAGTGACGAACATCTGCAACAAGGTGTTGGTCGTCACCATGTGATTCATCAGGCCGACGCCGATGAACATCTGTGCGATCAGCGAGAGCGACATCCAGGTCGATACGCCGAAGCCGGCGGTGGCGATCGCCATGCAAAAGATTCCGAACACGAGATTCTGGCGGAGCGCCCTGGGAGCGGTTGAGCGCATGTTCATCACGATCGCGCTGAGCACTGCGCCCATCCCCTGCGCCGCCATCAGGAAGCCGTAGCCATGCGCGCCGACGTGCAGCAGGTCGCGCGCGAACACGGGAATCAACACGGTGTACTGCATCCCGACGCCCATGTTGATCGCGACGAATACGAGCAGCCAGAGGGTCGGGCGATGTTGCCAGACGTAGGCGAGGCCCAGCCGCACTTGCCGCAGCATCGTGGCGCCGAATTCGCGCCGCTCGCGCCGCGGCAGTTCCATCTCGAACAGGCTCCAGATGACGGCGAGGTAGCTGACGCCGTTCAAGATGAAGCAGCCGGCGACTCCGATCACCGCGATCGACAGCCCGGCAATCGCGGGGCCGATCATGCGCGCGCCGTTGAAGATCATGGAGTTCAGCGCGATTGCGTTGGGCAGGTCTTCGCGCCCGACCATCTCGACCACGAACGCCTGGCGCCCCGGCATGTCGAACGAGCTCACGAGACCGTTGAGCGCCGCCAGCGCGATCACGTATTCGACGCGGACGGCGCCCGCCCACGTCAGAAATCCGAGCACGAACGCGCTGAGCATCAGCAGCGTTTGCGCGCCGATTATCAGGCGGCGGCGATCGACGTGATCGACCACCACGCCGGCGAATAACGCGACCAGCAGGATCGGCATGAAGCCCGCAAACGACACGACGCCGAGCATCAGCGACGAATTCGTGAGCTTGAGCACCAGCCATGCCTGCGCGACCGATTGCATCCAGGTGCCGATCAGTGAGATCAGCTGGCCGACGAAGAAGAGGCGGAAGTTGCGATGGCGCAGCGCGCGGAACGCCGCCAGCCTGCCGCCCCAGCTGTCCGGCGCAGGAACGTCGCCGCCCGTCTCGTCAGCCTCGGCGGCCTCTATCTCCGGCACAGTGTCGATGAGTCTCTCCCTTGCAGGCGTTAGAATGGCACAAAAGAGCAAGCGTGAAACCCGCGCGATGCTCTTCGACTGAGTTCTTGCCGTGGTCTCGTCTTCTTGCAAACCTCAGCGGGTGACTCACGCACTTCTGTCGCGAATCGAGCTGCGGTTTCTCGACGTCAGCGGCCAGCCGCGTGTGCTGGAGCTTGCTGCGCCTTTGGGCGAGAGAGAATCGAGCGGCGTCGCCATCTCTGCTCGCTTCGAGCAGGCGCTTGGCGGTACTGTCGTGCGCGCAACTATCGTCAATCGCGGACTCGACGCAGTTCGACTCACCTGTGCGATTTTCGAAGTCGCGACCGGCTTTGCACCGTCATCTCCCGCGCGATTCTTCAAGCATGGCTACCAGTCATGGAGCGCGTCGGGCGGCCAAGACGTTAGCGCGTCGCGAATCCATCGGCGCGATAGCGCGCCCTTCATCACCCGCGTCAATCATCAGAGCGAAGCATCGCGTCCAGCCGAATTCCCCGAGGCGCAGACCTCAGAGCTTTTCACAGTCGTGGAAAGCAGTTCCGCCAGCGAGTCGGTCCTGGCCGGCTTCATTTGCGCGGCCACTTCGCTTTCGACTCTCACCGTCGCGAGCCCCGAGAAAATCGTCGCCCGCGCGATTCTCGACGATGTAGTCCTCGCGGCGGGGGCGCAGCGTGAACTCGATCCGTTGTTCGTCGCCGCCGCCAATGAGACTGCCGCGCGTCTTGCCGCGCGATGGGCCGACGCGGCCGGCCGATGGATGAACGCGCGGACTGGCGCGCCGTTTCAGCGCGGATGGTGCTCCTGGTACCACTACTTTCACGCGATCACCGAGGACGCGCTTCGCGCCAACCTGAAATCGCTCGAAGCGATGCGCACGGAGTTTCCGCTCGATGTAATTCAGCTCGACGATGGCTTTCAGCCGGCGCTGGGCGATTGGGATACCACCAACGATAAATTTCCGGGCGGCCTTAAAAAAATCGCGGGCGAAATTCGCGCCGCGGGTTTCCACGCGGGCATCTGGACCGCGCCGTTTCTCGCCGCGCGCGACTCGCGCCTGATGATCGAGCATCCCGACTGGTTCATCATACATGCCGACAGCGGCGAACCGGTTCGCGCCGGCCACAATCCGAACTGGACCGCGAGCAACGACAAGTACGCGTACGCGCTCGACCCGAGCAATCCGGCGTTTATCGCGCACCTGCGGCATCTGTTCACGAAGCTCACGCGCGACTTCGGCTACTCGTATCTGAAGCTCGACTTTCTCTACGCTGCTGCTGCGCCGGGCCGGCGTCACGATCCGGGTCTCACGCGCGGCGAGACCCTGCGGCGCGGCCTCGAGGCGATTCGCCAGGGCGCCGGCGACGACGCGTTCATCCTCGGATGCGGCTGCCCGCTCGGCCAGGCGATCGGCGTCGTCGACGGGATGCGCATCGGGCCCGACGTGTCGCCGTTCTGGGGATCGACGGCGTCGGGAGCGGGCGACCCGTCAACCGTTTACGCGCTCGACGCGATCATCGCGCGCAGCTTTATGCATCGGCGGCTGTGGCTCAACGATCCAGACTGCCTGATGCTGCGCGCGCGCGAAACGCGGCTCACCGCAGATGAGCGCTCGGCGCTGGCCGCGACGATAGTCGCGAGCGGCGGAATGCTCATCATCTCCGACGACATGAACCTGCTCGACGCCGAGGCGGGAAAACTGTTTCGCGCAGTTGCGCAGATCGCCGCTGAGATCGATTCCAACGCGATGCGCGAACCGGTGCTTGCGCTCGATCTGATGACGGCCAGCGACGTCCGCGGGCTCATCAGCAAAAGCGAAGACGGTGGTGCGATCGCGATGCTGCTCAATCGCGGCGACTCACCAGCACGCGTGCAAACATCCGATCTGAAACTGGACGCACGCGAAGTTATCGCTATCGATCTGGCATACGACGAGAAGATTGAGATCTTCGACGAGATCGAACTCCCGCCGCATTCCGCGCGCGTCCTGAAACTCAAGCACTAGAGGAAGGGCACTCAGGCGAAGCGAAGCATCCAACTATCCTAACCTCTCCTTGTCCGAGGAGAGGTCGGCGCGAGCCGAAGGTGGGCGCCGGGAGAGGTGCGACGTCGGCCGTCGCACCTGCGCGCACTTTCCTCTTGCACCAAGTCAGAAGGTGGTGCTGTCGCTTGGCGGCGGTCTCAGTGTCCAGCAATTGTGACTAAACGAGTCGGCGTTGGTGCGTTGCTCGCGTTCCACCTCTCCCGGCGACACCGCTGCGCGGCTTTCGCCGACCTCTCCTCGGACAAGTAGAGGTTATTAGGACTCAGGATTCTGACGTTTATCTCGGGATGGTAGGTCGATCGCGCTGGCGCCTGCGGATGCGTGCAAGATGGATCGCGAATTTTCGGAGGGCATGCCGGGATAGAGCTTCGCGTAGTAGCCGCGATCGATCGATTCGATCACTGCGTTGGCGCTCGCCGTGTCGCACAGGGCGACAATCGAACCACCGAAGCCTGCGCCTGTGAGGCGGGCCCCGAGCGCGCCGCCGCGTCGAGCGCATTCTACGAGTTCGTCCAGACGGGTGGTGCTGCATTCGAAGTCGACGGCGAGACTCTGATGCGATGCGTTCATTAGTGTGCCCATTTCGTCGAGGCGCCCCGCTTCAAACGCGTCCGCGGCACAAATCACCCGCTCGGTCTCGCTCAGCACGTGTCGTGCACGTTTCAGAATTTCGAGCGGACGTTTCGAGTCGAGCGCGATTCGGTTCGAGCCCGCGCCAAGCAAGTCTTTATCGAGCGCGGATTGCGTGACGCCAAGTATTTTCGCCGCCTCCTTCAGATCCGCGCCGAGCTGCGCCGGCGAGGCCGCGGCAAGATTCGCGACGAGGTCTGCCGCATTCCATTCGGGAATCGCGCGCACCACGTCGCCGAGGACTTTAACCTTGTCCAACTTTAACGCGCGGCCGAGAATTCGCGCCGCCAACGAGCATTCGACGACGCGGCGGTTGTACTCCGCGCGCAGCATACCGGACTTGTCGGCGATTTCCCGGCTTTCCGCGACGACGAGAGCGGCGTTCGACGGCATCTTGACCATGCGCACGCGCAGAGGGTCGAACTGGATGAACAGCGCGTGGTCGCGACGGCCGAGAATCGACGCCGCCTGATCCATTCCACCTGCGCGCGTGCCGACGTACCATTCGCTGCGCGCAACCATCGTCGCGGCTTCCAGCGGCGCGAGTTCAAGTTCGTTTGCCGCCATGAATGCCATCGCGGTCGAGACTGTAAGCGCGGCGGACGACGATAATCCCGCCGCAGGCGGCACCCGTCCGTCGATGGCTATCGACGCACCGCGCCAGTGGCCGCGATCATCGAAGCGGTCGAGCACGCCCTGGATTGCGGCCTTCACGTAGTTTGCCCAGTCGCCAGTTTCGTACGGCGGAATCCGGCTCTCGATAGCGAAGCGGCGCTGGGGCCACGCAGGATCGGCGTTCGCGACTTCGATTTCGCCGGTCGCGTTGGCGGCGGCGACGACAATTGTGGATCGATCGATCGCGACGGGCAGTACGGGCAGATTGCTGTAGTCCGTGTGCTCGCCGATGAGATTTACGCGGCCCGGCGCGCGTGCCGCGACGATTTGCACGTCGTGATTGCCGCGAACACGCGCTGCAAGCCGCGCTGCGCGCGTCAATTCCGTCGGGTCCCATCCGTCGGGGGGATTCATCGCCGCTTCCTTTTCGGCTTGAACCATGCGCGCGCCGCTTTAACGTCCGCGGGCGTGCCGACGTCGCTCCAGAATCCGCGCATGTCGACCGCTTGCACGACGCGGCCGTCTGCGATCATTTGCGCGATTGCGCCCGGCACCTCGAGTTCCCCGCGCACCGAAGGCTCAAGGCGCTCGAGATAGTCGAAAATCAGTTGGCCGGTTGCGAAAAGACCCGCGTTGTTCCATTCGGTCTTCGCGGTTCCGGGCGCCGGTTTTTCATCGAGACGTTCGACTGTCATTTGCGCATTCAGGTAGACGGCCGCGCCTTGAAAGGGATCCTTGACGCGATTCACCGCGAGCATCAGACCGTACTCGTCATTGCACGCATGATGAATGAACCGCGGATAGTTGGCGCGGTCCATCAGGATGTCGCCCCATCCGAAGAGAAAACGCTGATGCGCCGCGAGATGCGGCCGCGCCGCCAGCATCGCGCCGCCGGTTCCGTTCAGTTGAGCCTGCCTGACCGTGGTAATTTTGATTCCGGGATTCCGGAGCTGATAGGTTTTCGCCCATTCTTCGATTTGATCGGAAAGGTAGCCAGTGACAACGATGAAATGCGCGATGCCTGCGCCCGCGAGCGCGTCGGCGACGTGCGAAATCAGCGGCGCGCCGGCAATATCGATCAATACTTTGGGCGTATGGGCCGTCAGCGCGCCCAGGCGTTTGCCACGCCCGGCCGCGAGCAGAACTGCCTTTGTGATTTCGGCCCCCACGACCGAGCAAGATAGCATCGCGCGGCACTTAGTGGGCGCTTGGCTGGCGGTATATAGTTGGGTAAGAGTTTAGCGAGAGCCGCAAATGTTTGGTGAGATAAGTCCCCGCAAGAAAGCCCGCGCGCCTTTTATTTCGATCGAGGAAGCGCTCGAGGAAACCCGGCGCGGCCACATGATCATCCTGATGGATGACGAACAGCGCGAAAACGAAGGCGACCTGTGCATGGCGGCCGAGAAGGCCACGCCGGAAGCGGTGAACTTCATGGCGAAGTTCGGGCGCGGGCTGATTTGCCTGCCGATGTCGGCGGAGCGAATCGACCGGCTCGGGCTCAGCATGATGATTGGCGACAACCAGGCGCCGCTCGGCACCGCGTTCACGACGGCGATCACTGCGCGGCGGGCGTCGGGGTCGGGAATCTCGGCGCAGGCGCGCTCGACGACGATTCTGCAGGCGGTGCGCGAGGACGCCAGCGGCGCGGAGTTCATCACGCC